>DTSI01000060.1:2742-64315 GCA_012965425.1 Methylococcaceae bacterium | reverse complement strand
TCAAGGTCGCCTCATCAACCTTTTAATTATCTCGAACAGTTGCCTGGAACACTATGTGATTCCGCATCAACAAGAATGAGAACTGCGAGCTATAGAGACTGGGTAGGCAACCGTCATCTCGGGTTTGCAGCGCGGCTAAACACGCCTGCCAACCATTAATTTTGGAGTAACCGGCTCTTACAAACGGACAAAGACACCCTACTTTGAAGAACCGTTTCTCAAGACTATAAATTGATGATTCTCTTTAGCAAAAAAAGTGACCTAAAGGATGAACCTTACCAGTAGAAAAAACACAGGATTTAGTAAGCGAGTGGATTAACGTATTAGTTAATAATGCCGTGCCTGTCTACCCACACGACATTATCCAGAAGCACCTCATCAGTTCCATCTAATTCAGGCGGGTTTGTCAGGCGCAGAAGATCTTACCGTAACAAACAAACTTAAAAATAAACTAGCTAACCGGCATTGCGCGTAATTTCTCTACGACTTTATCGCCAAAGTCATTGGTGCCAATCATTTTTACACCCGACCCTGGTTTTGAAAGATCGGCCGTCGAATAACCGTCTGCAAAAACACCTTGCATTGCCGCCCAAACATTTTTAGCCTCATCTTCCATAGCAAAGCTATTTTCTAACATCATCGCTACTGATCCGATCATCGAATAAGGGTTAGCAATATTCTTGCCCGCAATATCAGGTGCTGAGCCATGAGAGGGCTCATAATAGGATTTTTCATCCCCTATACAGGCCGATGGCATTAACCCTAGAGAACCTAGAATACCTCCTCCCTGATCACTCAAAATATCTCCAAACATATTTTCCATCACCATGACATTAAATTGCGTAGGATTTAAACAAAGCAAGGTCGCCGCCGCATCAACCAAAATATGAATGACCTCCACTTCAGGATAATCCACTGCGACTTCACCTAAAACCTCATTCCACAATACACTCGACTTTAAAACATTACTTTTATGAATGTTATGAAGAACCTTTTTGCGTTTATTTGCTAATTTAAAGGCTTGATGCATAATTTGTCGTATTTGATTTTCATCATATTCCAACGACTCCTTAACATAACGTAAACCTTCATCATTAACACCGACTATTTTTTCACCAAAATAGAGTCCACCGACTAATTCACGGACCATCACTAAATCAAGGCCATCACCAATGACTTCAGGCTTTAATGGTGAAAAATGCGCTAATTCTTTCGGCAAAAAAACCGGACGAAAATTAGCGTAAGTATTATAACGTCGACGTAAAGGCAGTAATGCGCCACGCTCAGGCTGCTTATCAATAGGGATGCGCTTAGAGTCTTCATGATTTAAACCAATAGGCCCTTTTAAAATCGCATCTGCACGATCACAAATATCCATCGTGGCTTGTGGGAAAGCATCGCCAAACTCAAAGTAAGCACAAGCACCAAATGCCGCGGGTAACAATTCAAACTTTACGTCATTACGCTCTTCGATAAGTTCGAGCACCTTAATGGCTTCACGGGTTATTTCGGGACCGATACCATCACCGGCAAGCACTGCAATTGAAAAACTTTTCATTTTTTACCTTAAATTTAATGAGAGGCCAGCAATCGACCATTTAAAAGACATATTACAAAAAAACAAAGACACAGACACAGACACAGACACGCAATACTCAATTATTGCCTGAAGTCACATTAACTCAGCGTTAATTTATAAAATAGCGAACTACTTCCACTTAATATTACACCCAATACTGGGAACTTGTACTGCACTAACAGCATTGCCCGCTAAATAATCATCCAGGGCATTGCGCAAATCCTGCCCGGTTACAGGAACATCATTCTTCGGCGTTGAACCATCGAGTCGCCCCCGATAAACACACTGTAGAGAATCATCGAACAAATACAGATCAGGGGTACAGACGGCTTGATAGGCGCGCGCAACTGACTGCTTTTCATCAAACAAATACGCATCAAAAGGAAAACCCCACTCCGCCATCAATGCCGCCATTTTATCAGGGGCATCTTGCGGATAATTCACAATATCATTTGCACTGATCGCAACGGTATTAATACCCTGAGAGCGGTAACTGTTTGCAATAGCGATTAATTGCGTCTTGATATGAATAACATAAGGGCAATGATTGCAAATAAACATAAGCAATGTCCCCTGACGCCCTTTTAAGTGGTCCAAATCCATCATGGAAGTGGTAACCGTATCTAAAAGTTTAAAATCCGGTGCCTTTGTGCCTAAAGGCATCATTGCTGAACTGGTTGCCGCCATTTTTTATTGAGCCGTCATTAGTGAATACAGTCGAAATAGATTGGTCTGCTATTATAAATTGTTATTCCATTCAAATAAAGAATATGCCTATGCTTTATCAAAAATCGTCTTATAAAATAACCTGTAACCTACGGAAATAGCCGTACTTAACCACCGTTAAAGACACCACCTTCCAAAAAACAAAATCAGGCCACTTTCAAGATGCACATAAAGTACTTAAAACGTTATAATACAAAGTTTTATTTAGGAGGATTTTAAAATGACAGAGAACTGGATAGCTCCCTCAATTCTTTCAGCTGACTTTGCCCGACTCGGTGAAGAAGTTGATAATGTTTTGGCTGCCGGTGCAGATGTTGTGCATTTTGATGTTATGGACAATCACTTTGTGCCCAATTTAACCATTGGCCCACTGGTCTGTGATGCATTGAGAAAACACGGGGTTACGGCACCGATCGATGTTCATCTGATGATCGAACCGGTAGACCGAATTATTCCTGATTTTGCCCAAGCCGGAGCTAACTTCATCACCTTCCACCCTGAAGGTTCGATCCATATCGATAGAACGTTACAACTTATTCATGACGAAGGCTGTAAAGCAGGCCTCGTCTTTAATCCAGGAACCCCTCTTCACCATCTAGACCATGTGATGGATAAATTGGATATGATCTTACTTATGTCAGTTAATCCTGGCTTTGGCGGCCAATCCTTTTTACCTTCTGCACTCGACAAACTACGTCAAGTCAGAAAAAAAATTGATGACAGTGGCTTTGATATTCGCCTTGAAATTGATGGCGGCGTTAAAATTGACAATATTCGTGAAATTAAAGAAGCAGGAGCTGATACCTTCGTTGCTGGTTCTGCTATTTTTGGCAAGCCTAATTACCGCGACACTATTGATCAAATGCGCTCTGAACTCGCTCAAGCTGAATAATTAGACGCTCTTAACCAGGCTACACACCGCCTTAAATTGTCCATTTTTATTAGGTACTGTTATGACACCACAAGACCAAAAAAAACGTAAAACAGCCGAAGCTGCAATTGAATATATCAAAGATGCCCGTGTTATTGGCGTAGGAACCGGCTCAACGGTCAACCACTTTATCGACTGTTTAATTGATTTCAAAGTTGATATTGACGGTGCCGTTTCAAGCTCTGAAGGTACCACACAACGCCTTAAAGAAGCTGGTATTCCAGTCCTTGAGCTCAATGAGGTCGATGAGATAAAAGTCTATATTGACGGTGCAGATGAGGTTGACCCTCACAAGCAACTCATTAAAGGCGGCGGCGGCGCCCTGACTCGTGAAAAGATTATTGCCGATGCTTGTAGTCAATTTGTTTGCATTGTAGATGAATCCAAAATGGTGGATACATTAGGGGCTTTTCCTCTGCCTATTGAAGTAATCCCAATGTCACGTAGCTACGTTGCCCGACAAGTCATGTCGCAATTCGGCGGCCAACCTATTTGGCGCGAAAACTTTATCACCGATAATGGCAATCAAATTATCGACATTCACAATTTGGATATCACTGATCCCATTGCATTAGAAAAAGCAATTAATGATATTCCGGGCGTTATCACTGTCGGATTATTTGCCATTAAACCGGCCGATATTATTTTAATCGCATCTGATGATGAAATTAAAGTAAAGTAATGGTGAGGTTTTCCTTACGATTAATCATGGGCTGGCCTTACGCCGGCCCTTTTACTGAGCGCCATATACCGAAGACTTTACATTAACGGTAATAATTGATCTAAAACCTTATTATTTGTCACTAAAATTTGCTCCGGAAATACGCCCGGATGACCGTTAAAATCAGTCACTGAACCGCCCGCTTCTTGTGCAATCAGAGCACCGGCCGCAATATCATATAAATTAAGTGCTTGCTCCCAAAAAGCATCCACTTGCCCGTCAGCGACTAAACACAAGTCCAATGCTGCGGATCCAAACCGCCTTTGCCCAGTTGTCGCTCGTGCAACACGACAAAACCTATCCAGATTATTATCTTCCCTATAATCCCTAAGGCAAGCAAAGCCGGTTGTTATCATTGCATTTGCCAAATTCTCCTCAGAAGAAACGTTAATCAACTGATTATTTTTCCATGCCCCCTGACCCTTTTGAGCCATATAATAATCATCTAAGGCCGGCGCATAGACCGCACCAAAAACGATATCACCCTCAATTTCCAACGCCACGCTGATCCCCCAAAAATACTGCCCTTTAGAAAAAGAATGAGTACCATCTATGGGGTCGACAACCCAGCGCTGTGATTGGTTTTCACTTTGCCCACTTTCTTCACCCCAAAAACCAAAGCGCGGATAATGGAGTTGTAATTTCTTATGCAAAAAAGATTCAACTGCAACATCTGCTTCCGTCACAAGATCACGGGGACTTTTTTTACTGATTTCAAGATCGTCTAAATTAGCAAAATAGTCCATTGCAATGGCCCCGGCCTCACGAATCTCTTTCTCAATAAGTTCTGTAGAAATAGGCATATCAGCGGACTAAAGTTAAATAAAAAGTCAATAACCAAGGATGCGAGTACCCAAACTTATGGATACCCGCGTCGTTCTATTTATAACAACGAAGAATGAAATTAACAGGACTGCGTTGGCCCAAGAAGATCAGCACCAATAGTACCCCGTAAAAAAATCAAGTAATCCGCACTGGAAACAACCGCTAACTTTTCTTTTGCAATTGCTAATAATTCCTGAGTATTAATTGGATTAGTGCCATTTAAGCTGTGCGTTTGCTCTGCATAGTCCTCAATGCTATCAAGATGACGCTGCCAAAGAATAATATCTTTTCGTTGTTTCTCTTCAAGGCGATCTTGATACCAATTTGAGGCCAACATAGATTCTTTAGTAAATAATTGACGAATTTCAGGGTCTTGAACGGTCTTACCTTCATACTCCCCATTTGCCATGATATACAGCAATGCTTTCAACGGCGGACAAGCATCTTCAATACTTCCATCATCAATATATTGTTGTGCCACACGCTCATGTGTTTCAACAATGTTATTTATTCCATCGACATAGTCATCAAGACCTTGCAACTCAGGTTTTAGAATTTCGTCGGGAAAGACAACGACAGGGTTATCAAATATTTTACCAAAAAAGTCATGAACAAAATGCTCAGTAATACGATACCCCAAGCGACTGCCTAAAACTTTCTCACCGTTATAATCAAAATCTTCTACAGACTCCAAATATTCATTTTTAATCATAAAATCAGGATCTGTTTCTTCAACACTGAGTCGTGTCCATATTTCAGGAATGAGTAAACTCACGTCATGATCAACACGCATATTAGTGCCAATATAGCCTGCGGAACTTGAGAAACCGGCATAACCGGTCACAATAAAAGAAACTAAGGCATTGTTAAGATCTGCAGTAGTTCTAAGCGCGTTAAAAGGTCCTTTAGTTAATGCGCCCTCACTACCCGCTCCGGTTGTTGAAGGTGATTTACCCGTCAACGAACTCACAAAATCCATAAATAATTCCGGCAATTCCTGAAAATGGATTGGGTTATAAACAGCTAAAGGCCGAATGCCGGGTTCACGTGGATTATTCCGACGCCCCGTTAATACAGCGTTGACCGGATGACAAACAGGTGCCTCAAGAGATATTTTTCGATGTAACCGAATCCCCATTTCCGCGATATATTTTCTAGAAGAATCAAGAAGATCAGCACGTGTCTCTAAATAACGCGGATTCTTCGATGGTGCACCGTTCACTATCCGAGGATGGGCCGATGAACAGACATATTTACCGGTATTATTAACGCTATTAGTTAAGAGTGAATGCATAGGCTCAGTAAACTTAGTGAACTTAATAACATCACCCACGACTTCTGATAAACTTTCACCAAACAATGGCTCATAATTAGCCAAAAAGTTACCCTTTTGAGCCATATTAAATTCCGTTTGTTTATCATACCCCGGGATGACCGCATCGTCAGGTCGTTGAAACAGTCTGAATTCACAATTCTCTATTAATTTGACACTTTCGTTCGGTATGGTCGGGGCACAAAAGTCCTTAATAACATCTTTTGGCACGACAACAGAAGCAGTAATATCATCTTCCATTTGTATCTTTTCAGCCGCCATAAAATCTTGCCGCAATTTAAATGTTCGCCAGCCTCCATTCTGATCAAAACCAACACGTAAATAGGAGGCCAGAATTTTACGATAATTCATTCGTAATTCATGTGCAGGTGCCCCATCGACCGTATCGACAGAAAAATACTGGCGCCATGAATCAGCCCACTCAGGACGATAAAAACGTTTAACGACAAAGGCTAACGCTAAGATATAAGACGGAATAGCCTTTAACCAAGCATTATATTCCTCTGTATGACTGGAAGAAACCGATAATAATTTAATAACTGAGCCAAGACTACGCTCATCACTTAACGGAGACCGGGTCGAATCATGATCTTCAAACGCATGACCCGGCTTAAAACGTTCCCTATAGTCTTTATCAAAAATCTCCTGAACGCTGTCTAAATCCTGTTGCAAATCATTAACAAACAATGGGTTATATAAAATTGCATCCTCAATTGATTTAGAGATCTCAGATTTTCCGCCACCGGATACCGTACTGGGTTTATGACAGAACGTCCCCTCAGGGTCAGTGCCCACTAAATACCAACTGTCGACACCGGGATGTTTCTCCATTTCTATCTTATAGCCACTGGGTTGCATATAAACAAAACCCGGCTGAAGTCGAATAGAATGTTTCATACGGCCCTTAAACCAAGTAATAGTTTGTGCATTTAAATCCATGCGGAGATCTTGTGGCACATAAATTAATTTAGCGTGATTTTTATCGACCCCATAACCTTCGGGTAAAACATCCATCACGTCGCCAAATTGCATCGACACATTATTAAAATCATATCCAGACTGGCGAGTTGGGCTACCAATACCGTATTCTTCGCCATGGTTTCTACGACAAAAAGCCAATGCTCCGCCGGCATGCTCTTCTTCTGCTAAACCATATAAATTAGCGGCATAACTAATTTGTGTTTTGACTTCTTTCTTACAGTAGCCAAAATAATTATCTGCAAGAATAGTAAAAATCACCCCTTGATCATTTCGTGCTGTAATTTTAAAAGCTTGCCCGTCATTATAGAGTTCATCCTGCGACTGCCAACACATCTCATCTCGGCGTTGCCGCTCAGTCGCATCGTTCCAATGCGGTAAACCTAGTTCTTGTTTAGTAAATTTAACTAAATGCGGTGCTAATATCACACAACCGGTATGACCACTCCAGTGCTTTATATCAAGCGCAGCATCATTATCGGGTAAGGCAGGGTTGCCGGCATTGCCAAAAATACTCTCAACAAAATCTAAATTACTCACTAAACTACCGGGTGCAAAAAAACGCACTTCCATCGATTTTTTATAATCAATACCCGGGATTTCTGGACAAACCGTCGGTCTTAAAAGTAACGATGCAAACAGTTGAGCCGCTTCTGGCTCATTTGAACAAAAAGGAATTGATAACAACTCAGATGTTGAATCAATAGCATGCTTGAGTAACCAAGCAAAGGTCTGTAAAGGCACTTCTTTTTTATCACCGGCAACGGGTAAGCCGCCGGCTACCACATGAAATGACCCTTTCGTGGTTCTACGGTCACTGGCAGGGTTATGCAATACCCCTTGGTCTACTTTATAACTGGTAACATAAGCTGACTGAAAAGTTTGCTCGCCTTTAGTGATCGATAACGCTCTGGCGATACCATGCCGATCTAATTCAAAACTAATCGCAGGTAACTGCGGCACCTCGTCCAAATTAAGATCTGACAAATATGCATCTAGAAACTCTTGAATTCGTTGATCCACGGGATAACGCTTAGAGGCCAACTGCCGGCTCTTCTCTAAATAATTGCGCATCATATCCTGTGTTGTTAAAGAAATACCTGATATATCGTCATTTGCACAAATTGGCTGTCCACAAGACGCCAATTTTAGATTTATATATGCGTGCAATTCATCTTGATCCAATACAGATTGATTTTCTTTGTTAGATATCCCTAAAGCTTGTGACAAATCCATCATTTCACCTACTTGCCTACTTCAATTTAAACTAAAAAATATCCTTGAAAACTCAAGGCGTAATCCTTAAAGGTTACAGGAGCATTAGCTTTATTTCAAGATAACTCAAACATAAACGCTACATTTACCGACTCTAATCACCCAACCTCGTCAAACTAAACGTTTTAGCGCCACCAAGACTTAACTAAAAAACCTCTTGCTACAAAACGTTAGCTATATAGCTGAAAATATTCATTAGAAGATTTTAGTCACAGACCGTATAATTCAATAAAAAAGGTGGCCACATGACATTCTCCCATGAAGAACTAGAAGAATTAAATTTATTACTTAGATTCAACTTAGATTCAATACAACTCGGCATCAAAATTCATTCTTCAGCGACCAGCGAAGAAATTGCAGCCATTCAACGACTGTACGACAAAGGCATGGTAACAGCACCTGATGGTGGCTACCTCACTGATTTAGGGCATACCAGCGCAGGTCATGCCCAATCACTTTTTAGACTGGTCTCAATTCCACCCGACCTGTAAGCTTAAAAATTTTTCCCCACCATTCAATGCTTCGCCAATCCCAACTTGGATTTTATTAAATGCCCGATCTTAACAACCCTACACCATCGTTAGCGACACATAAGAGACAACTTAAAAAATTACGGCGGGCATTAGGTATTTTTCAAGGCACACAATTACTTGCCACACTGCAACATGAAACAGAAGGCACAGTCTCACATGACCAAGCTAAACGTGTTACCTACCTGACTGAATTATTTTATAGAATTCATCGTGAAATCCACCATGACTGGCAAGGACAAGCGACAGCCAGTCACCGTCCTGGATTCATGCCAAAAGCGAATAAAAGACGCATTTTCAGAGAGGCCATTAAAGATCTGGTCTTAGAAAATAATCTTAATAAAAACACCGCACTATTTGACAAAAATGGCTTCGTCATAAGAACCGATAATATCGCTGACCGCTTGGGTAACTTTTATCATAAAATGCGCTCTGCCCGCCCTTTTGATTATGGCAACCGCATCACCTTAAATTACTTCATCATCACACTTGGAAAACTACCCGCTTTTAAAGCTGTTTATGAACAAGGAATTGATTTTCGTCGCCTTGAAGCCATCGATACCGTGGCATTACACCAACCCGACAGCACCCTTGATCAAATCACGATCGCCTTTAAACACGCACTTGACCCGACACTGACCAAGTCTCTTGAAAATATTGCTAATCAATACGGCCAATGGCCTGAAAACAAAATCTTTATTTCAGGCATTCCCTTCCTATCACATACCACCGCTGATGGCATTCTTTGCTTAGTTACCATCAATGGCGCCATTGTTCCATTGGAAAGCATCAAAGATAAAATATTTATCAAGGGCCGCCAATTTGCCGATATCCCCCTTGATACTTCCGATAAAATCATTGGTTACTTACCGGGCACTGATAAACTAAGAGTTTCAGAAAAACACGACATCGACGGCATCAGCATATCGCAACCGACCACAGCGCCGCTGTTTTGTCTCGATGTCAACATGCTGACAGGACTACGCTCACCCAGTCACACGGAATTAATCGAACTCTTAAAGAGAATTGAAGGTAATAACAAGCACGTTATCTTTAATCTGGCTAACAACCCAACCTTAAAAAATAAATTACTCCAAGCGGCTAATGGCGATACCCGACTAGAGCGTACCATTGAAATTGGCTACACCCGACTCGGCAAAGTCATCGAAAAATTAAATACCATTGTCGTTGATATTTTTGAACACAAAACCAGTAGTCATAACCCTAAATTATTTATGTGCATGGGCGGAGCCGGTGCAGGTAAAACCGCAGTTGAAGAAATCGCTAAAGCACAGTGCGGCGATAATTTTGTAATTGCATCACTAGATGATTTTCGCAAACAGAGTGATCTTTATACCGTTTTAACCGCCGCGAACCATCACAGCGATGATTATATTTACGTAGAACCTTTTGCCAACAGGCTTAGGCATTTAGTAGCTGAGCAGGCTAAAAGAAAATGCATAAACATTCTTTATGACGGCACCTGTATCCCTTACAACCCTCGCTATAAAGATATAATGAAACAATTCTATCTGGCAGGTTTTCATACAGAAATAACGGCTGTTGATGCTTTTCTAGTTAAACCCGCCGGTCGTGAAGATGAACTTCAACGCTCTGTTGTTGCTGAAAGTGTTAAGGAGCGATTTAAAACAACGGGACGCGCGCTACCTTGGGTTGTAACCATCGACAAACATATACGTGCGCCCCGGTCTTTCCTTGCCGCGCTTGAGGATTATCACCTCAATAAAATTTCATTATTTGCCAATGATGGTGCACGCAATCAACATTATTTAGTTGCCGAGAGTTTTACCTTTAACACGCAACAACAAGAAGAAATAAAAAGCCACCAACGTAATACTACCTTTGCGGCATACTGTAAGAACCTGATTATCAGCCACCCAGATTCGACACTCAAGCACCTCTCACAAAACCATAACCAGAATATCGAATCATTAATGAAATTAAACCCTTCATTAATTGAAGAAAATGTTGCTTATTTAACCTACAGAAACCAACACGGTAACCGTGTTTTAATTATTTATAACACGCAACGAATAGTCGATTTTATTGAAAAGAGTCAGCTTAATCCCAACGCTTCCGGAGAAAAGGGTTTGTTACATAAACCTGAATCACTCGCTTTCGATGTTGATCCCCTAGGACAAAAACCCTGGATTAAAAGACTACAGGGAACCCGCCATGCTGACTATGAAACAGACGCTTAATAGACTTAACTTCAGCTATTTCTTTTAGCACTCAGGTCTCTTGCATCGGCCCATCGATATAGCAGCAAACTAACGATAAGCGCCGGAATAGATAACAATAATGTAACATATTCCCCAATCATAAAAATCCCTAACGTGATAAACAAACTCCCAATTGCGCCGGTAATACCGACCCAAATAAGGAAATTAATAAATATTTGCCACAACCAATTACACCTATCTTCTTTTTTCATCACACCTCATCTCTCATCATGACTCTTAATTGAAGCCATCTTATTTCAATGCCTCCTACTTAGTAAGAACAACCCAAAACTGCGGGTAACCCACAAAAAATGATTGCTCATACCTAATCAAAAGTATTTATAATCACTGATAACCTTACTGGTCCAACATTTGAATTTAACCAAAAAACTTATTCCAGTCACAATGAAACACTACCTAACACTGCTACTCACAACGGCCTTCTTATCGGCCTGTAGTTTTGATTACTTTAAAATCCCACGGAATAAACAAACCGAATTCTTTTACCTCAAGGCGGCTACATTAGAAAGCCCACCACAGACCCCCCAAGAACACAACTCAACCACAACGACTGAGAAAAAAGAACTAACAGCCTTAAGCCAATTAAATACGCATAACAACGGCTATTCATTAACTATCTACAGACCTTTCAATCAGTCCTGGAACCTGATTGAAAAAGCACTCACTTACAATTCCATCCCCATTAAAGACCGTAATCGCAATCAAGGCCTGTATCTTATTAGCCTAAACAACTACTTAAAATCACTTCATAAAAAAGAAAGTTTCCTACCCTTTTCATTAGGTGACCTGTTTACAGCATCGCCCCGTGATCAAGAAATTAAGCTAATACTTACCCAAAATGATAATTCAATACATCTTTATGCAAAATGGAATGACCGTACTGAAACTGCTGACCACACACAATTCAACAGCACCCCATCACCCCTAAACACAACAAATGACGAGCTATTAGTTACATTACTCAAAACAATTTATGAAACTATTAATAGCGATAAAATTCCCTTACGCTGATAAGCTTTCGTATTGTATTTAACCGTTCATGCCTATAATCGCACGGCAAAATCATCCACTAACTTTCATAACTCTTCTGACCACCAAAAGCAGACTGCCAATCCTGATCAAATCGCTCAACTGCAGGCTGAACAATGCTGGGGCTAAACAAAGCCTCAACCACATTGACCGGTAGGGTAATTGCACCTACGCCAAGTTTTAAAACGCGTAAAACCTGCTGACTATTTTTGAAACTGGCCGGCAACAATACCGAATTAAGCTGATTGCACGCTACCAAATTTTGCAAGTCAGAAACGACAGCCACACCATCAATACCTAATACATCCATCCGGTTAACATAAGGCGCCAAATAATCTGCACCACACATAGCTGCTAGAAAACCTTGTTCTGCACTATATATAGCTGTCGCCAAAACAGGGATCGCATAACCTTTGATCTGACGAATAGCCGCTAACCCTATTTCAGTCGCAGGAACTTTCACAACAATATCATAGGGAAGTGCATGCAACTTTTGAGCTTCAAAAACCATTCCATCCACCGAATCTGAAACCACCTGAATATGAACACGTGTATTAACGCCTAAAAGAGATGTGATTTCAGGCAACAACCGATTGATACCGATGCCTGCTTTGGCTAGGATCGTAGGATTAGTGGTAATCCCTTTTAAAGGTAAACAATGATTAAATCGAGAGATTTGCTCTAGATCAACAGTATCCAGATAAAACTCAACCATGAAACTCCTCTCTATATAAAATCAAAAAAAATCCTTTTACATGACACTTAAAACTAAAGCAATCGAACTTTAAATGAACGACCTTTTAATCGGCCTTCTGTTAATTTAGCCAATGCAGAATCAACAACACTCCGATTAACAGCCACATACGCTCGATTTTCAAAAAGATCAATTTTACCCACTTGAGTGCCGGCGATACCTTTATGACCCGTCAGTGCACCCAAAATATCACCCGCTCTGAGCTTTTGTTTTTTACCCCCGTCAATTTGTAACGTTTCCATAGGCGGTTTATAAGTATATTGCCCTAATAACGTTGTTGACGGCAGGGGCTCTGGTTCAATCGTTAAATTAATATACTTTTCCAACTGAGAAACTTTATGGCGCTCCTTCTCAGCAAATAAACTACAGGCAATACCTTTGCTACCGGCTCGGCCCGTACGACCAATCCGATGAATATGAATTTCAGGATCACGGGCAATATGGTAATTAATGACTGCATCTAATGAGTCAATATCAAGCCCCCTTGCCGCAACATCCGTTGCAACTAAAACTGAAACACTTCTATTAGCAAAACGCACCAGCGTTTTATCACGATCTTTTTGTTCCAGGTCCCCGTGTAATGCCAGAGCACTGAAGCCCAAATCGATCAATTGATCAGCCACTTCTTGTGTTTCTCGCTTGGTATTGCAAAAAACAACGGTTGAGGTTGGACTATGATTTAACAACAATAATTGCAACGCAGTAAATCTGTGACCCGTACTTTCTACCATATAAAAGTATTGTTCAATACTGCTAGAGTCATGAGTTTCTTCTACTTTAGACATGACGGGCTGCGTCATTATACGCTGAGCAATCTTCTGTATTTGATCGGGAAAGGTCGCACTAAACAATAAGGTCTGCCGCTGCTTCGGCACCTGCTCAACTATCGCATCCAAGGCTGACTGAAACCCCATATCAAGCATCCTATCGGCTTCATCAAGCACTAACATTCTTACATGTTCTAAATTCAAAGTACCTTTTCTTAAATGATCCTCAATACGGCCCGGCGTACCCACAATAATATGCGCACCGTGTTCTAATGAGCCAACTTGTGGACCTAACGGAACCCCACCGCATAAAGTCAGCACCTTAATATTGTGAATCGTACGACCTAATTTACGTACTTCTTTCGCAACTTGATCTGCTAACTCCCTCGTTGGGCAAAGAATTAATGATTGCACCCGAAACAGTTTAACGTTCAGATGGTGCAAAACACCTAACCCAAAGGCAGCAGTCTTACCTGAGCCTGTTTTACCTTGGCCAATAACGTCTTTACCATCAATAATAAAAGGTAAACTCTGCGCCTGAATAGGCGTCATAAACCGATATCCTAATGTGGCTATATTTCTAATAATATCGGGATGTAAATTTAGCGTAGAAAAAGGATCTTGACTCAAGCTAGTGTCCTATAAAGGGTATTTAAAAATAAGACTTGGTCACCCAATAAGACCTGTCTACAAAAGAGACAATACTGCTTATTGTTTAAGCTATAGCAATAGACCAAGCACACAAAACATCTAAAAAAAAAGGGCACAGCGTTTCGCTCTGCCCTTTAATTCCATCTCCCTTAAGGAGATAAAATTGCTAGAGTATTAAACTCAAGAAAATACTCTAACGAATTTTAATTTTTAAATTACTGTAATATTCTCAGCTTGAGGCCCTTTCTGACCTTGCGTTACAGTAAATTCAACTTTTTGACCTTCTGCCAACGTTTTGAATCCTGAACCAGCAATGGCGCTAAAATGAGCAAAAACATCTGGGCCTGACTCCTGTTCGATAAAACCAAAACCTTTCGCTTCGTTGAACCATTTAACTGTACCAGTAGTTGTAGACATAATCTATCCTATAATTTTTTCAAAAATATTTTAATACCTTAACTTAATAAGGTTATTTAGCTAAAAGTGTTGCTATTAATTATGAAGAACAGGACGAATACTATAGACAGAACATCGAAATGGTGTGCAAACATAAAAAAGTACTTTAAAGCTGAACTAATTATATACCGCTTTTCTCAGTAAGCAACATTTTTTCAACACTAAATTAGCTAAATGCCTGATAGCTATTTTACTAAAAAATGAATCCAGATAATTAATAGATAGCTATTAATGACAAAACATGCTCTAATCTCTCGGTTGTAATTGTATTTTATCTTGGTTTTATCCAGTTGTACCCGATCTAATTTCTTGTGCTTTCTGTAATTCTCATCGATTAATTTACAACATCTCATATTAATTCAAACAAAGGTAATTTCAGTATGGCTACAGGCACAGTTAAATGGTTCAACGAAGCGAAAGGTTTTGGTTTTATCTCCCCTTCCGAGGGCAACACAGATGTATTTGTTCATTACTCTTCAATTCAAATTGATGGCTTCCGCACCTTAGATGAAGGGCAAACCGTTAGCTTTAACATTGAAGATGGCCCTAAAGGCCCTCAAGCAACTGATGTTCAACTTGCATAACCAGTAGATACTCCAGCTCCCTATCGGCCTACGCCAACAGGGAGCCTTTATTCCCTTTCACATTCATACTGAGGATTAAATGAAAAAACTGTTCGTTGGAAGCCTGCCCCATGATGCCACCGAAGAAAGCGTCAAAACTTTATTTGCAGAATTTGGTACAGTACGTTCTATAGAAATTGCCAGTGATATTTTTTCAGGAAAAAGCAAAGGATTTGGCTTTATTGAAATGGAAGGCCACGAAGCACGCGCTGCAATT
This sequence comes from Methylococcaceae bacterium, assembly GCA_012965425.1. Taxonomy (GTDB): domain Bacteria; phylum Pseudomonadota; class Gammaproteobacteria; order Methylococcales; family Methylomonadaceae; genus OPU3-GD-OMZ. The sequence continues at coordinate 48,656 of DTSI01000060.1, read as the reverse complement.
GCCGGTCTTAACGGCAGAAGTGTTGGTGACAAACTTCTTGTCGTCAAATTTGAAGACCCTCGTAAACAAGCCCGTGGCGGTCGCCGCCGGTAATGAACAACGTCTCTGTTAAGTGAACTGATTCATTTAACAACACAGAAAGACATCCAAGCAACAAACTCGGCAAGAATTATATTTTGCTGAATGATATTTTCACCCTAAATTAACTTCCAACAATTTAGTTAGCCCAATTTATCTACACATAGTTCTGCAGACCAAGCACACTACAAATTAAAGAGACAAGTTATGAGTTTTACCCCTTTGGGCTTATCTGAGCCAATCCTTAAAGCAATAGCTGAAAAGGGTTACTCAATCCCGTCACCCATTCAAGAACAAGCAATCCCTGCCATCATGAGCGGCCACGATGTCATGGCCGCTGCACAAACAGGAACAGGGAAAACAGCGGGATTTACCCTCCCTATACTTGAGAGACTCGCAAAAGGAAACTACGCCAAAGCCCATCAAGCAAGAGTACTGATCTTAACACCCACACGTGAATTAGCCGCTCAAATTGGCGAAAGCGTCGCCACCTACGGTAAGCACTTACCGTTGCGCTCCACCGTTGTCTTTGGTGGCGTCAAGATTAATCCACAAATAACCAAACTACGAAAGGGCGTTGATATTCTGGTTGCAACTCCTGGACGCCTGCTTGATTTATACCAACAAAATGCCGTTAACTTTAATCAATTAGAGGTATTAGTCTTAGACGAAGCAGACCGGATGCTTGACATGGGTTTTATTCATGACATTCGAAAAATCATTGCTACACTGCCTAAACATCGTCAAAACTTAATGTTTTCTGCCACCTTCTCTAAAGACATAAGAACACTCGCCAGAGGACTTGTTAACAACCCAATCGAGATTTCTGTCAGCCCTCGCAATACAACTGCAGAAAATGTTACGCAATGGATTTGTCCCGTTGATAAAAAACAAAAAGCAGCACTACTTTGTCATTTAATTAATGAAAATCAGTGGCAACAAGTACTGGTCTTTACCCGAACGAAACACGGCGCTAATAAACTCACACGACACCTAGAGTCGCAGGGAATAAATGCTGCAGCAATTCATGGTAACAAGAGTCAAGCAGCCAGAACCAAAGCACTTGCTGAATTTAAAGGTTTATCCACACAGGTCTTGGTCGCAACAGATATTGCTGCCCGCGGACTCGATATTGACCAACTACCACACGTTATCAATTTTGACTTACCCAATGTCCCAGAAGATTATGTACACCGCATTGGCCGGACTGGACGAGCAGGCTCAAATGGACAAGCAATATCACTCGTGAGTGCCGATGAATTCAAACAACTGTCTGATATCGAGCGTCTGATCAAACAAACCCTGATCCGTAAATTAATTGACGACTTCGAACCCACTCATGATGTTCCTGAATCACAACTCAATCATCGCCCAACTAAACCGAAAAAACCCGGAAGAAGTCATGCACGCCAAAAAACAGGAGAGCGAGTAACGCGAAATACAAGCCCCCAAAAGCCTAGAAATACAAAATATTACCGCTCAAAAAAAACAGCTTAATGCTCTAAAGAACACGGCCTAACAATAAAATTACGTTGTTGTATATTTAGTTATAAAGCGATCCAATTGATTTGCAAAAGTTTTCCGATCCGCCGGACTCATAGCTGATGGCCCGCCCGTTTGCACACCGCTGGATCGTAAAGTTTCCATAAAATCACGCATAGCCAAGCGCTCCTTTATATTATCAAGAGTATAAAGTTCACCTCGTGGATTTAATGCAAAACCACCTTTATCAATCACTTCAGCCGCTAATGGAATATCACCGGTGATCACTAAATCACCGACAGCGAGTCGTTTAACAATTTCATTATCAGCAACATCAAACCCAGATGCTACTTGTAACATTTTAATATAACGCGACGGTGGAAATCGAATTGACTGATTAGCAACTAAAGTTAACGCTATTTTTGAACGCTCGGCAGCCCGAAATAAAATCTCTTTAATAACCACGGGACAAGCATCTGCATCAACCCATATACGCATAATTATTAACTTTAAAAATTTTCGAAAAAAAATGAGAATTGAAAAGACAGTACCGGATTCATTGTAACTCGGCTAGCAGAAAAGCGCTCGCCCAAATAACAAAAATATTGCTCTCGCTTACCGGAAATAAGAAATTTTCAGAAAATGATATTATGCTCTTATCAGGTTAGGACGAACAACGATGGTTGAAGTGGGGTGAACGAAGGGGCTCGAACCCTCGACAACCGGAATCACAATCCGGGGCTCTACCAACTGAGCTACGCTCACCATAAAATCAAAACAAGGACTGGCACGCTTGGCAGGATTCGAACCTGCGACCCTCGGCTTAGAAGGCCGATGCTCTATCCAGCTGAGCTACAAGCGCTCTATTGGTCGGGGTAGAGGGATTCGAACCCCCGACATCCTGCTCCCAAAGCAGGCGCGCTACCAAACTGCGCTATACCCCGAATACTAACACTCCAAAAACAAAGCAATCAAACCCTGCTATGAAGCCTGCAAATAATACTGATATTTCACCCTTCCGTCAATGATTATTTACACACCTAAAGTAACATGAGTACAACATAAACATTATCAAACAACAGAAAACTTTTAAAGTAATTGACGCTTAACAGACTGATAAATATCCTCTACCGATACCTCGGCCTTTACCAAAACTTGCTCTAATTCGGCCAACGTCTTAGCGCCGTATCCTTTATCGCTAATACTGCCGACATTTATATACACATTCAATGCTGAACTCTTCAGCGCCGCATGGGCCGAAACCACACTGACGCCGGCATCAGTCACTACATTACTATTGCCTTTTAAGGCCGCCTCCTGGCTTAATAAAATCACCTCTGCACTTGCCTTGGCACAGGCTAAAGGCACTACGGTCGCTTCTTTTAACGCCGCCTGAATTGCCGATGTTCTACGCACTTTATCTTGCTCACTCTCTTTAGGTAAATCATATGCCTGCATAACTTGGTTAAAACCCTCCACATCCGCCTTAATCATAGCCGTAAATTTTTCACGCAATGCTTCTGACTTCACCAACAAAGCCTTCATATCGGACTCTACTGCGCTGTACTTTGGCTTACCGATTGTTAAATTACAAACCATACTTGTCAATGCAGCAGCTGTTGCCCCCATAACCGCTGCCGCGCTCCCTCCCCCCGGAGTTGCTCTATGACTGGCTAACTCTTCAAGAAAAAGCTGAATTGATTTATCTTTGATTTCTGTCAAGTTATCTCCCTCTTCCTAAATTCCAATTGCAGATATAACGGCTTAACGGCAAAACCCTATCACTAACTACTTACATTATTTATAGACGACGCCAAGTAGTACCGTCAACACTGTCTTCTAATACGATACCGTCCGCTTTTAATTCGTCACGAATCTGATCAGCCATCACCCAATCTTTATTTTTTTTAGCCATAATTCGTTGATTAATCCATTCCACTATCTGCTGATCTTCTTTTGAATTGCCATGGCTATCTTGTAAAAAAAAGTCTGGGTCTTCTTGTAATATCCCCAAGCCACCCGCCAATGTCTTTAACGTATTCGCATACAACTCAACACCAGGTGCATTGTCTTGTTTCAACTTATTCAGAGCATTAGTCAGAGAAAATAAAACCGCTAAGGCTTCGGGAGTATTAAAGTCATCATTCATCGCTAACTCAAAGGCCGCCTGAGACTCCGTTATTAAATCTGAACCAGTAATATCAACATTCCTTAAGGCCGTATATAACCGTACTAAAGCAGCTTTAGCATCATCTAAACTCCCATTAGAATAATTAAGTGGGCTTCGATAGTGACTCGATAAGATAAAAAACCGAATGACTTCCGGCTGGTAATTTTCTCGAACTTCTTTTAACGTGAAAAAATTACCAAAGGATTTTGACATTTTTTCATTATCAACGCGGACAAAACCATTATGCATCCAGTAGTTAACAAACTGCTCTCCGGTCCCCCCTACCGACTGTGCAATTTCATTTTCATGATGCGGAAACTGCAAATCCATACCGCCCCCATGGATATCAAAATGATTACCTAAACAACAGGTAGACATTGCAGAACATTCAATATGCCATCCGGGGCGACCGCGGCCCCAAGGAGAATCCCAAAAAGGCTCATCTGCCTTTGCCTTCTTCCAGAGAACAAAATCCAAGGGATCCCGTTTACTCTTGTCAATTGCAACACGCTCCCCTGCCTGCAAAGCATCCAGTTGTTTCCCTGATAATTGACCATAAAGAGGAAATTTTGAAACCGAATAGAAAACATCTCCCGATGTACTCGTATAAGCCAAACCTTTTTCAAACAGCAACTGGATCAAATTAATAATTTGCTCCATTGACTGTGTCGCTCTCGGTTCAATATCAGGCGGCAATACGGCTAAAGCACGCTCATCGACATGCATCGCATCAATAAAAAACTCAGTAAGCGATGCGATATCCTGATCACTCTCATTAGCACGCTTAATAATCTTATCATCAATATCGGTAATATTACGCACATAGGTCAACTCATAACCTAAATAGCGAAAATAACGCGCCACAATATCAAAAACAACCATTACCCGTGCATGACCAATATGGCAATAGTCATACACCGTCATACCACACACATACAGCCCAACTTTACCTGGCACAATGGGTTTAAACGTTTCTTTTTGTCGCGTCAACGTATTAAATATTTTTAACATTTTAAATTTTTTATAAAGACAGACTTATCATTAGGAAACTCACACTATTCGTTTGCCAAATTTTTTTCACGATCAAAAGACATCTTCCAATAGAAAATTGGATTTAATAGGCCTACGATAGTCACCCAGTATTATAGCCTAAAGAAAATTTCGATTGTTATTTGTAAAGCGACCTAAAAAAAATTAAAATGCTCTGTTACTATCGCTAATCAGGTAAATATTAATGCGTACTTTTCATTTTTTAATACCCCTAATTTTATTCTCCCCTTTTATATTGGCTAAGGAAACAAACATGTCAGAGATACAAAGTAAAGTTAAATTCAGCACTACTTTGGGTGATTTTATCGTCCAACTGGATACTGACAAGGCTCCCATTACAACGGCCAACTTTATCAGCTATGTCACAGAAGAATTTTATAACGGCACCATTTTTCATCGCATCATTCCGGATTTCATGGCGCAGGGGGGGGGCTTTGATACTGAATTTAACCAAAAAGATGTTCATGATCCAATCATTAATGAAGCTGATAATGGCCTTGAGAATAATCGCGGCACCCTCGCAATGGCACGAACTTCAGATCCCGACTCAGCAACCGGACAATTCTTTATCAATTACAAAGATAATGATTTCTTAAATCATACCAACCCAACCCCTTCGGGCTGGGGTTATGCTGTTTTTGGTCATGTTATTGAAGGCATGGAAATAATCGATGCAATGACCGAAGTTCCTACAGAAAATCGCAGCATGCACCAAGATGTTCCAGAAACTGATATTGTAATCGAAAACGCTCAAATGATTGATTAATGGCGTAACCATTGAAAAACGAAATCCTTTTTATTTCTGATCTTCATCTTGCAATTGAGAAACCGCGAATTACAAGAATTTTTCTAAAATTTCTTTCTTCGCGGGCGACTCAAGCCCAAGAACTTTATATTCTAGGCGATCTTTTTGATGTCTGGGTGGGTGATGATGACTTAACGCCCCCTAACAAAAAGATAAGGCAACACTTAAAAAATCTAATCTCGGGTGGAACCGCCGTCTACTTGCAACAAGGAAACCGTGACTTTCTACTCGGAGCCCAATTCTGTCAGGAAACTGGTGTCAACCTCCTTGATGACTATCATTTATTAAATCTATTTGGCACAAAAACACTGCTAATGCATGGCGATTTATTGTGCACTGATGACATTGGCTACCAAGCATTTAGAACCCTGTCACACACCGATAGTTGGAAACAAGAGAAATTAGCCTATCCCTTATGGTTACGCTTAATAGCTAGCCGCTGGTACCGCTTTAAGAGTCTATTACATAAACGAAATTATGCCGCTGAGATTTTAGATGTTAATCAAACCGAGGTCACTAACACACTAAAAAGCCACAGCGCCTTCCGTTTAATTCATGGCCACACGCACAGACCTGCCCTTCATCAATTTACTATTGATGAGATACCCGCTGAACGTTTTGTACTCGCAAACTGGACACCGCAACAGGGCAGCGTTTTATGCTGGTCTACAAAAGGCTATCACGTAGAAACATTACATGCCTAACATTAACTACTGGGTATAGTTAAAACCTGTCCGATCTTAATAAGATTACTCTTCAGCGCATTGAAACGTTTTAATTTTTTCATACTAATACCATAGCGTACTGCAATCTCTGATAACGTCTCACCACGCGCTATCTTATGTTTACTTAACGCCCTAATCGCCGCTCTTTCATCTATAGCCAAATGAATCGGCGTTACATCCTGATAATATTTGTTAATGCCTTGATAGATAGCCTGCGCTATTTTATTTTGATATCCTGGCAATCGCAGCCTTCTTTCCTCAGTAGGATTCGAAATATAAGCAGTTTCAATTAACACCGACGGTATGTCAGGTGATTTAAGCACAATAAATTTAGCGGATTGCACGCTTCGTTTGTGTAACTTAACGATTCCATTTAACTCACCTAATATTTTTTTGGCTGCTATAGCACTCATATCCTGTGTTGCCGTTTGCGATAAGTCCAGTAAAACTGACGCTAAAACATCGTCCTTATCATCGAGACTGACTCCGCCCACAAGATCAGATGCATTTTCCTGATTAGCCAGCCAACGAGCCGCTTCACTGGATGCACCGCCTCGTGATAGCGTATAAACAGAAGCACCGTGTACTTTCGCGTTATGGAACGCGTCGGCATGAATTGAGATGAACAAATCAGCTCTCGATTGCCTAGCAATCTTAAGACGCTTTCTCAAGCCTACGTAGTAGTCACCTTTACGAACTAAAATTGCGCGCATACCCGGGTGTGCATTAATTTTAGCTACCAATTTCTTTGCAACAGCCAAAACAACTTTTTTCTCCTGAACCCCATGCGGACCTTGAGCACCTGGATCTTCACCACCATGACCCGCATCAATAGCAACTACCATTTCCTTAGAACGACTTTTGTTATCACGATCACCCATGGGTTTAACCACAGGTGATTTCTTGGCCTTAGCTTTATCAAATAAATCAATAACCAAACGATGGCCATATAGATTACTGGGTTTTAAAACGAAACTTTTCGGGTTAATTGGTTTTTTTAAATCGATAACAATCCTTAAGTCACCCTTATTACGCGCCCCACTACGAATGCGGTAGAGCAAATTATGATCAGCGGCAGGCTGTAAAAGATGCCTACCCAACTTTGCATTAACAATATCTACAACCAGACGATCAGGATTCTGTAGCGCAAAGACTTGATGTCTGGGTAAGGACGTTGTATCTAAAACTAATCGCGTATGATCAGGCGCAGACCAAAAACGTAACGCCTCTATTTGCAGTTGTTTTGCGCACCCTATTTCGGGTAGCAACAGACAAAAGAAACACATGATGAATGATATTAATTTCTGCATCCTATGATCTTTTCAATTGATTATAAAATCCTGATTTTTCAAACACATTATCTTTTAGTTAAATTCAGCTACAAATTTCCAATGAATGACCCGCTAGACCAGAGCTGAGTCTTAAATGAATATCCGGTTTCGGTAAATAGCCAAAACCCATTTCTGGCCACTCAATAAAACAATAAGCATCATGCTGTAAATAATCCCTGATCCCAATCCATTCAAGCTCTTCAGGATCTTTCACTCGATACAAATCAAAGTGTACAATGCTAACACCAGCGACTTGATACTCCTCCACCAACGTATACGTAGGGCTTTTAACAATCCCCTGATAACCCAGCGACCGAAGAACACCCCTCACTAAAGTGGTTTTACCTGCACCTAAGTCACCGGTTAAAAACACTAATCTTGATTTACCCAAAGACCGGTAGAGCGTAGCACCGTATTGTTCCGTTTCTTCCGTTGTTTTAAATAAAATAGTCATTATTAATTTACAACGCTTCTGATATAAGGCATTAAATCACTTGCTAATAATCCACGCTCACCCAATACAGCAGCTTGATCCCCTGCTTTCCCATGCAAAAAAGCACCACAGACAGCAGCTTCCATTAAAGGCATCTTTTGAGCAACAAATGCGGCTATTATACCGGTTAAAACATCACCGGACCCACCACAAGCCATACCCGGATTACCTGTTACTGTTACTTTCGTAGTCATTCCATCAGTAATAATTGTCCCAGGACCTTTAAGTACCACAACACCACCATACGTTGACTGAATATCTCTAGCGGCAGTATAACGATCTCGCTGAATCTCATCAACTGAGCAATGCATTAATCTAGCCGCTTCACCTGGATGCGGGGTTAAAATCCAGTTATCACTAAAACCACCCCATTTAGCCAAAAAATTTAAACCATCAGCATCAACTACTTTAGGTTGCTTATACGGTTCAATTGCTTTAAACAGAGACTCTCCCCAACTGTTCTGCCCTAACCCAGGACCGACTACAATCACACTGGCTTTATCCATCAAGACAACAAGTTGTGAAATTTCCTCTACCGCATGCGCCATTATTTCTGGCCGTGCCAGGACAAATTGCATGGCATGCTCAATTCGTGTGGCAACCGAAACCAAGCCTGAACCTGCTCGAATTGAAGCCTCAGAGGCTAATCGAATCGCACCACAAAAACCATAATCCCCTCCAATCAACAAGACATGCCCATGATCCCCTTTATGTGCACAACGATTACGATGCGGCAAAGAAACATTTGTTGTTAAAAATGCTTGCGGCTTGCATTGATCATAAACAACTGCAGGAATATCCAACGACGAAAAAAACAAATCCCCGCAAAAGGAACTCGCTTGCCCCGTTACCATACCTGCTTTTAAACCAATAAAAGTTATTGTTTGTTGTGCGACGACGGCACAACCCATAGGTTGCCCGGTATCAGCACTTAATCCTGATGGAATATCAATGGCTATAACAGGAACATCAAAATTATTTATTTGTTCTATTACACGCTGATAATCCCCGGAAATACTACGAGATAGACCTGTTCCAAAAAGGGCATCAATAACGACATCACACGTCGACAATGGCTCCAATAGCGGTGTCTTTATCGTTCCTCCGGACAACACATAAGCATCTAAAGCCACCCGAGCATCACCGGTTATGGAAGAAACCGGACAAAGCAAAAAAACAACCACCCTAAAACCTTTATTAAGCGCCTCAGAAGCGACCACAAAACCATCACCGCCATTATTACCAGAGCCACAAAAAACATGCATTTTACGTGCATTGGGGTAGCATAACTCAACCACGTTAAAAGCCACACGTCCCGCTTGAGTCATTAAAGAAAAACCCGAAAAACCCTGTTCTTCAATAGCGATCCGATCCATTTTCCCAACCTGCTCAGCAGAATATAATTCAGCTGGCAATTGTTTTAGATCTTTATCTGTAAACAAACCATCTCCTTAAAGTAGACCTAAAATAAACCCACCTAATCATATTGCATTAGCTGTCCCTATACAATCAAACCGGTATACTTAAAAATTCATACTAATTTCACCCTTCCGCTTATGGCCAAAATAAACTTACCAAGCCTTACTACCACCATTAAGACATGGGGAAGAGAATTAGGATTCCAACAAATCGGAATATCCGATACCTCACTCACGCAGGCAGAACAACATTTAGACGACTGGGTTACAAAAAACTATCACGGTGAAATGGATTACATGGTCAAGCATGGTAAGAAAAGAAGCCACCCAGACTCACTCATTCCGGGAACAAAAAGAATTATCTCTGTCCGTATGGACTACTTCCCCGAAAACCAAGATGAAACGCATGCCGCATTAGTCAACCCTGAAATCGGCTTTATTTCACGTTATGCTTTAGGGCGAGATTACCATAAAGTGATCCGGAATCGATTACAAAAACTATGCACACGTATTGAAAAAGAAATTGGCCCTTTTGGTTACCGTGCCTTTGTTGATAGCGCACCCGTACTTGAAAAAGCCATTGCCGAAAAAGCTGGACTGGGCTGGATAGGCAAGCATACTAATCTAATCAATAAAAACGCCGGTTCTTGGTTCTTTTTAGGCGAGATCTATACCGATCTTGAACTTCCTATTGATTCTGCTACCAGTACACATTGCGGCGATTGTATTGCTTGTCTTGACATCTGTCCTACGCAAGCCATCGTGGCTCCTTATCAACTTGATGCCAGACGATGCATCTCCTATTTGACAATAGAACTCAGTGGCGCCATCCCTGAATCATTACGCCCTTTAATCGGCAATAGAATCTATGGCTGCGATGATTGCCAACTCATATGCCCTTGGAATCGCTTTGCTAAAAGCACTCAAGAGCCGGACTTTAATCCCCGGCATAATTTAAATTCCAGTCAATTAATTAATTTATTTTCTTGGGATGAAAAAACTTTTCTTAAAAAAACCGAAGGCTCAGCTATTCGGCGAATTGGCCATATTCACTGGTTACGCAATATTGCAGTTGCCTTGGGCAATGCTAAACCCAGTCAATTAATTACTGAAACATTATCGAAACAACTCCGCAATCCTTCAGCATTGGTTCGAGAACACATTCAATGGGCACTGAATCAAACGCACTTTAAAAAATAATGTCCTAAAACGATGGCGGGGGGGGGGCAATCACCTGCCGACTACCGTTAGACTCTGGTGAGGTGACTACCCCAGCAGCCTCCATATCCTCAATTAAGCGCGCCGCACGGTTATAGCCCACCTTAAAACGCCTTTGGACACTGGAAATAGATGCTTTCCTGGTTTCGGTGACAAAATTAACCGCTTGATCATAAATAGGATCGTCCTCACTCCCAATTTCAGCAAACCCAACACCCGCTTTATCGACGGAATCGTTAACTACTAAATCAAGATAATCGGTCGGACCCGTTTGCTTTAAATAGGAGACAATTTGGTGAACCTCATGGTCATTCACAAAAGCGCCGTGTGCACGAACAGGCAAACTAGTCCCTGATGGCATAAACAACATATCTCCATTTCCTAACAGTGATTCCGCACCGCTTTGATCTATGATCGTTCTAGAATCAATCTTAGAAGAAACCTGGAAGGCAATCCGGGAAGGTACATTCGCTTTAATTAACCCCGTCAAAACATCCACAGACGGTCGCTGTGTCGCTAAAATCAAATGCAATCCGGATGCACGCGCTTTCTGCGCCAACCGGGCAATCAATTCTTCTACCTTTTTACCAACAATCATCATCATGTCGGCTAATTCATCAATAACTATAACAATATTAGGCAAAGGCTTTAAAACCGGGTGCTCCTGATTCTCTGCCAAACCCATTTCAGGCTTAAATAAAGGATCTTTAATCGACTCTCCACGCTCTTGGGCTGCTTTAACCAATTTATTGAAGCCATCAAGATTACGCACTCCCAACAAAGACATTAACCGATAACGTCGCTCCATTTCAGCAACCGACCAACGAAGCGCGTTCGAAGCATCTTTCATATCGGTGACCACCGGTGTTAATAAATGAGGGATACCGTCATAAACTGACAATTCAAGCATTTTAGGGTCAATCATAATCATACGCACATCAGCCGGCGTAGATTTGTACAGTAAACTTAAAATCATCGTATTGATTGCAACTGACTTTCCAGAACCGGTTGTGCCCGCCACCAATAAATGCGGCATTTTAACGAGATCAGCGATGACTACAGCCCCCGAGATATCTTTACCTAGAGCTAACGTTAAAGCAGATTCAGATTGCTGGTAAACCGCTGAAGACAGTATCTCACGCAACGACACCATTTCTCGTTCTTTATTTGGAATCTCTAGACCAATAACGGTTTTACCCGGAATAATTTCAACAATCCGGACACTGGTCACAGAAAGGGCCCGGGCAAGATCCTTAGCCAGCCCACTAATACGACTCACTTTAATTCCAGCGGCTAACTGTAACTCAAACCGTGTAATAACAGGCCCCGGATTGACGGCGACCACATCCACATCTACATTAAATTCGATTAAAATATTTTCAACCAATCGAGACATATCCTGTAATGCACTGGCAGAATACCCTGTCGTCGTATTAAAATATTGATCCAATAGTGATAACGATGGCAAGCCCTTATCAGCTGCCGGTGCTTTTTTCGAGCGCCGACGAACAACATTCTTTTTGGCTTGCAATGAATCAAAGGTCATCGGTGGATCAAGTAAAGTATCTGCCGACGATGGCTCCATTAGAGTCATTATCGGTTCAACTTTATCTGTTAACTCAAAAGCTCCCAAAATGGGTTCAACACGTATTTTTTTAATTGCTGGCGCTAACGTCACACTGGGCTCAAAAGCGTGTGACAGGCTATTTTCTTGAGTATTAACGGCGATCTTATTGGCGCGCCGAGCATACGTCCTAACGTACACACTAAAACGGACAATAATTAAATTAATTTTTTGACTTAAAAACCGAATTATTAACAATGAATATTTCCCAACACAATCGACAACAGCCAACCATGACAAATGAGTTAATAAGGTAATTCCCGCTAATAATAGGGTTAATAGAAACAAAGTCACTCCCGAGTGACCTAAAACCACGATCAGCAACTCGCCTAACTCCTCGCCTAAAATCCCACCGGCTCCGTTTGGCAATGAAAAATCCAAACGAATAACATGCAAATACGCCAATGTTGAAGTTACCAAACCGGTCACAACAAAACCAAACCAATGCAAACCAAGCCCCCAATAAGCCCGTTTACTAGGTCGCCTTACAAAGAATTGATAACCTTGATAGGCAATCATAAAAGGAAATAAGAAAGCGGTAATCCCTAAAAGACTTAAAGAAAAATCTGCAACCCAAGCCCCAACAACACCACACGCATTATTAATAGCAACGCCACTGCCACTGTGTGTCCAACCCGGATCTTCATAACTGAAGGTTACCAATGCAATAAAAACAAAAGTAGCCAACGTTACAAAAGTTATAACCCCAATTTCACGCAAACCGCTTGCGGTATTTTCTTCAATTATCGCAGCCATGCAATTTCTTCTCTAATTTCCACTATTTATTTAAAGATAACAATACCATAGGAACTTTTTATTTTATAGCACATTAACTTAATATCAATCCCTAAAACAAGTTTTTAGTATTAATTCTTAAATAATTAATCTCTAACTTTACCTAGCCGACAGTCATCGTCATAATATGCACCAAATTTCATAACATTGATCTTTGTGGAGATGATTCAAATGAGCACCACCCAACATTGCCGCCTTCTCATTTTAGGTTCCGGTCCTGCCGGTTACACCGCTGCCGTCTATGCTGCACGCGCTAACCTCAACCCGGTATTAATCACTGGAATGCAACAAGGCGGCCAATTAACAACCACTACGGATGTAGATAATTGGCCCGGCGACAATAACGGCGTCCAAGGCCCCGAATTAATGGATCGCATGCGTCAACATGCAGAAAGATTCAACACTGAACTCTTACTTGACCACATTCACACGGTAGACCTTAACAACAAACCTTTTTCGTTAATCGGTGACTCTGGCACCTATACCTGTGATGCTTTAATTATTTGTACCGGCGCATCTGCCAAATATTTAGGACTCGATTCTGAAGAAGCCTTTCAGGGACGCGGCGTTTCTGCCTGTGCAACCTGCGATGGTTTCTTCTATAAAAACAAACCCGTTGCTGTTATTGGTGGGGGCAACACCGCTGTTGAAGAAGCACTGTATCTTTCCAATATAGCCTCGAAAGTCACTATTGTGCATCGCCGAGATAAATTTCGTTCGGAAAAAATTCTGGCTGATAAGTTATTAGAGCGTGCAAAAAACGGCAATATCGTCATTGAATGGAATCATAATTTAGATGAAGTTTTAGGCGATGATATGGGCGTAACCGGTATCCGAATTAAAGACAGCCAAACCGGACAAACTAAAACAATAGATGTTCACGGTGTTTTTATAGCCATCGGCCACAACCCAAACACTGAAATGTTCCAAAACCAATTAACCATGGACAATGGTTATATTACTGTTAATAGTGGTATTACCGGCAATGCAACCGCGACCAGTATTCCAGGTGTTTTTGCAGCGGGCGATGTTATGGACTCTATCTACAAACAGGCAGTCACCTCTGCTGGTTCTGGCTGTATGGCAGCACTCGATGCCGAAAAATATCTGGATGAACTCGACGAAAAATAAAATTAATGCCTACTTTCAATTAAGTGAGAAAAACCTTTAATGCTCACTTACCTTGACCCAAACTTTTCAAAACAACCTTTTCCAGACGTTCATAACGCTTTAAAAAAACCCAATGGCTTAGTGGCCGTTGGCGGTTGCTTAAGCCCGGAAAGACTGATCAACGCCTATAAACAAGGCATTTTTCCTTGGTTTAACCCTGGCGACCCCTTGTTATGGTGGTCACCTGACCCTCGGCTAAGCCTTTTCCCCCACCACTTCAGGCCCTCAAAAAGTCTACAACGATTATTTAGAAAAAATAAATTCACCCTGACCGTCAACCAATTTTTCCCCGAAGTCATACAAGCTTGCGCAAGACCTAGAAAGAACCAACCTGAAACCTGGATATCACCTGACATGATCAGCGCTTATAAAGCCCTACACAACAAAGGCTTTGCGCATTCCATTGAAGTCAGTCGTAACAATACCTTAGTGGGAGGTCTTTACGGCGTAAGTATAGGACAGGTTTTTTTTGGTGAATCCATGTTTCATATCGAAAGCAATGCATCCAAAATTGCTTTCTATTATTTAATTATGAAACTACGTGAATGGGACTACCACCTTATAGACTGCCAAGTGAAATCTGATCACCTGATGAACTGGGGCGCGAAAGAATTACCCCGTACCGAGTTCATCGCATTGGTCAACCAATACTGCGTTAAAAGTGCAGCCTTAGCTGCTTGGAAAAACAACAATCCATGACCGACATTCCACTGATCATAGGCCGTGAACACCCCTGCACCTATCAGGCAAAGAAACAGGCACGTCTGCTCTACGTTCATCCTGAATTCCCGCCCATTAACAACCTATATACGCATTTAATTAGCCAAGGGTTTAGACGCAGTGGCCAACAATTATATCGCCCCCATTGCGACCATTGCCAAGACTGCATTCCATTACGGGTGCCCGTTAATTTATTTAAACCCTCAAAAAGCCAACGCCGTATTTTAAAAATAAATGCTAATACAACAACACGACTGACCCCTGCTACTTTTAACGAGCACCATTTTGAGATTTTCACTCACTATCAAAACAATCGACACCCGGGCGGCGAGATGAGTCAACTCTCAAAAGATGACTACTTGAACTTTTTAACCGGTCAATGGTGTGACACCTTATTTATGGAAATCCTTATCAATGAGTCTATTGTCGGTATTACCGTTATCGATCAACTTGATCAAGCAGTCTCCGCTGTATACACTTTTTACCATCCCGATTACAGCCATCTCAGTTTAGGTCATTTTGCTATTCTGAAAATGATCCACCATGCCGCACTCAAAAACCAAAAATGGGTCTACCTAGGATTTTGGATTGAGCCTTGCCAGAATATGGCTTATAAAACGAATTACCGTCCAACAGAAGTCTTCATTAACGGCCAATGGTCTTTATATGAAAAAGATCAATCAATTATTCGCTAAAAACCAAAAATGCATTTTCAACCTCTCAGTTCCTTTTTTAAGGACTGTCTATCGACAAAGTACAGTGCTATAATCTGCGATTAATTAACTAGGGTTACAATACAAATGCCAAAAGAAGATCAAATTGAAATGGAAGGAAAGGTAATTGACACACTACCTAACACCATGTTTCGCGTGGAACTGGAAAACGGTCACGTTATTACTGCTCACATATCAGGGAAAATGCGTAAACATTACATCCGCATCCTGACAGGCGACCAAGTTAAAGTTGAAATGACACCCTATGATCTGAGCAAAGGTCGAATTACCTTCAGAGGCCGTTAGAAGCTATTCTTTCTCAACAGCAAGCGATTCAATTGCCAGCAAATCTTTGCTCTTAACGTCTAACGAAAGTTCACCGTCTCGAACCGAGACCAGCACATGCCCCCCCTGTGCTAATTTACCAAACAGTAACTCATTCGCTAACGGCGTCTTGATTTTTTCTTGAATAAGTCGCGCCATTGGGCGCGCACCCATTTTACTGTCACAACCATTATTCGCCAACCATTGCCGGGCATCTTCATCCAACATGAGCGTCACATTTTTCTCTACCAACAAACTTTCCAATTCGAAGATAAATTTATCAACAACATGCCTAATAATTGAATCACCCAACGGCTTAAACTGTATCACAGCATCCAGTCGATTACGAAATTCGGGACTAAATGTTTTATCAACCACCTTCATGCTGTCACTCGCATGCTCTTGTTGGGTGAAACCCATGGATGCACGCGCGCCTTCCTCGGCACCTGCATTCGTAGTCATAACTAAAATAATATTACGAAAATCAGCTTTTCTACCGTTATTATCGGTCAATGTTCCGTGATCCATCACCTGTAACAGTAAATTAAAAACATCAGGATGGGCTTTTTCAATTTCATCCAGTAATAAAACAGCATAAGGGTGCTTATTGACCTCCTCAGTAAGCAATCCCCCTTGATCAAACCCGACATAACCCGGGGGCGCACCAATTAATCTTGAAACCGTATGTCGCTCCATATACTCAGACATGTCAAAGCGAATAAAATCAACACCTAAAACTTTAGATAACTGTTTTGTAACCTCTGTTTTTCCAACACCGGTAGGACCAGAAAACAAAAAAGAACCAATGGTTTTAACAGAATCACGAAGACCTGCACGCGACAACTTAATAGCCGATGACAATGCAGAAACCGCTTCATCCTGCCCAAACACAAGTAATTTAAGATTTCTCTCTAAATCCTCCAAGACACCCTTATCACTGGAAGAAACATTTTTCTCAGGAATCCGTGCAATCTTAGCGATGACCGCCTCAACTTCACTGACACCAATAGACGATAATCGTTGCGATGGTGGTAATAATCGCTGTTTTGCTCCCGCCTCATCAATCACATCAATTGCTTTATCTGGTAAACAACGATCAGTTATATAACGGTCTGATAATTCAGCCGCTTGTTGTAGGCTTTCCAGACTATATTTAATCTCATGATACTCTTCAAACCTAGACTTTAAGCCTTTCAGAATTTCAATTGTTTCATCAACACTTGACTCAGTTACATCAACTTTCTGAAAACGACGCGCTAAGGCATGATCTTTTTCAAAAACACCTCTGTATTCCTGATAGGTAGTCGACCCAATACAACGCAATTGGCCAGATGCTAAAACAGGCTTAAGTAAATTAGAGGCATCCATCATGCCACCCGAAGCCGCCCCTGCACCAATAATTGTATGAATCTCATCAATAAAAAGAATAGCATGCGGTTCTTTCTCTAATCCCGCCAACAATGTTTTCAAACGTTTTTCAAAATCACCGCGATATTTTGTCCCTGCGACTAAAGCCCCCATATCCAATGAATAAACAACGCTACCTGATAAATACTCCGGAACATTCTCTTCCACAATCATCTTGGCTAACCCTTCAGCAATTGCTGTTTTGCCTACACCAGCATCACCCACCAGTAAAGGATTATTCTTACGGCGACGACAAAGTATTTGTAATGTTCTCGCTATTTCTTCATGGCGACCAATTAAGGGATCAATTTTTCCTTCGAGCGCTAACACATTAAGATTAGTCGTATATTTTTGCAAGGAACCTGCCACTTCATCATCGTCAGTTTTCGCTTCCCGCACAGAATCGGTGTCACCTGCTTGGGCACCACTGACACCGTGAGAAAGATAATTAACGATATCTAAACGCGTTACATCAAATTTATTTAATAAATAAACAGCATGTGAATCTTGCTCACTAAACAAGGCAACTAATAAGTTAGCACCGTCAACTTCTTTCTTATTTGAAGATTGCACATGAAAAACCGCACGTTGCAATACCCGTTGAAAACCAAGTGTTGGCTGTGTTTCACGGCCAGACTCTTTATCTAAGAGCGAAATTGTATCAGCAATAAATTGTTCAACTTCACCCTTAAGATCACTGATATTACAATCACAAACTGTTAATACCGTATGGGCTGATTCATTATCAATTAACGCTAATAACAAGTGTTCTACCGTTATAAACTCATGGTATTTAGCATGAGCCTGTTTGAACGCTTGGTTCAGGGTTGTTTCCAGTTCTTTACTCAACATAATTTAGGTTAGGCTTCTTCCATCGAACATTTAAGAGGGTGCTGATGATCGCGCGCATGTTGATTGACCAACTCCACCTTTGTTTCAGCGACATCTTTAGCAAAAACACCACAGACACCCACACCCCGCGTGTGCACATGCAACATGACACGCGTTGCTTTTTCTTCAGACATTGAAAAGAAATGTATCAAAATATCTACTACAAAGTCCATAGGCGTATAATCATCATTCAACAGGACCACTTTATACAACGGTGGCTTCTTTAGCTTAGGACTGACATCCTGGACAGCCAGATCGCCTGCCTTATTGTCATTCGGATCAACTTCAGACATTGGCAACCAAAAATAATTCAACGTTTGTCATAAAAGAAAGTCGTATGTTAAAATCCAATTATATCTCAAATTTGTTTCATAGCCATTGCAACATACTTTTTTATTTAATGAGCGAACCTAATCCCATTTGGAAACCCCACGTTACTGTTGCCGCGGTAATAGAAAAAAACCAAAACTTTTTAATGGTAGAAGAACAATGCTCAGGTCAACTGGTTTTTAATCAACCGGCCGGGCATCTAGAAAACGGTGAAGACCTTATCACTGCCATTAAACGTGAAGTTCTAGAAGAAACCACTTGTCAATTTGAACCCTCGGCACTCCTTGCTATTCAATTATGGCGCAAAGACGCCAAGTTCCCTACTTTTTTACGTGTTTGTTTTACCGGAACTGTCTCAGAACCTGACCCGACACTGCCTTTAGACCACGGAATAATTGCAACCCATTGGCTGAACCGCGATGATTTAAACCATCAAAAGCACCGATTACGCAGCCCCTTGGTACTTGAATCCGTCAACCAATACTTATCCGGTCAACGCATACCTTTAACTTTGCTTAAATCATTAATAACCGTATGAACAAACATATTGTCGTGGGTATGTCCGGTGGCGTTGACTCCTCCGTAACAGCCTTAAAACTAGTCGAACAGGGGCATCGGGTAACCGGTTTATTTATGAAAAACTGGGATGAAGATGACGGTACCAATGAATGTACTGCGTTAGCAGACCTAAAAGATGCCCAACAAGTTTCTGACACCCTTAACATCCCACTGAAAACCGTTAACTTTGCCAGTGAATACTGGGATCAGGTTTTTGAAATATTTCTAGCAGAATATAAGTCAGGAAGAACACCTAACCCTGACATTCTTTGTAACAAACATATTAAATTTAAAGCTTTTCTTGATTATGCCTTTGACTTAGGTGCTGATTATATTGCAACCGGGCACTATGCCCGCGTCAGCGAAGAAGACGGGCGCTATTTTTTACGCAAAGGACTCGATCCGAATAAAGAACAAAGTTATTTTTTATATACGCTCAAGCAAGCACAACTGGCCAAAACCCTATTTCCTATTGGCGACATTCATAAACCTGAACTGCGAGATTTAGCAAATCGATCTGGCTTTGATAACCACGAAAAAAAAGACAGCACCGGTATTTGTTTTATTGGTGAGCGTAAATTCACCCAATTTTTAAAACGCTATCTAGCCACGCAACCCGGTGAAATGCGAACCCCCGAAGGCCAACTTGTTAGCAACCATCAGGGTTTGATGTATTATACCATTGGTCAACGACAAGGGCTTGGAATAGGTGGCGTTAAAGGTGCATCTGAAGACCCTTGGTATGTCCTAAATAAGGACTTAAGCAACAACATCCTTATTGTGGGTCAAGGGCATAATCACCCGTTACTGTTTCATAATTCACTGACCGCCAGTCAATTTGATTGGGTCAGCGATCAACCACCGACCGGCACTAAAACCTGTGCCGCCAAAATCCGCTATCGCCAAGAGGATCAGCCCTGTCAAATTGAACCACTACCCGATCACCGGTACCGCGTCACCTTTGAGTCAGCCCAGCGCGCTATCACACCCGGCCAATCGGTGGTCTTCTATGATCAGGACATTTGCTTAGGGGGTGGTATTATTGATTATGCGGAAAACAGATAACCTCCCAACCATTACCCCTACAACACGTTATAAAATAAAACAGGACATTAAATGAGCCAATCAGTACTCTTTGCTATTTCACCCATTGATGGCCGCTATGCGGACAAAGCCCATGAGTTACGCCCTATTTTTAGTGAATATGGGTTAATTCGCTACCGTGTTCAGGTTGAAGTTAATTGGCTAAAGGCCCTTGCGGCACAGCCTGAAATTACGGAAGTTCCCACACTAAGCGCTAACGCCCACGACGTTCTTGATAGCATTGTTAACCAATTCTCAGAAACTGATGCTGAACGCGTCAAAACCATAGAGAGAACAACCAACCATGATGTGAAAGCTGTTGAGTATTTTCTAAAAGAATGTATTCACGACAATCAAGAATTACAAGAAGTTAATGAATTTATTCATTTTGCTTGCACATCAGAGGATATCAACAATCTCTCATATGCCTTAATGCTAAAAGAAGGCCGTGAAGTTTTATTAACCCACATCGATGCGTGCATTAAGGCTATTAGAGATATTGCTATTAGCACCGCGACACAACCCATGTTATCGCGAACGCATGGTCAATCAGCAACCCCAACAACAACGGGTAAAGAATTTGCTAATGTTGTTGCCCGCCTCCAACGACAACGTGATCAATTAACCCAGATCAGTCTTTTAGGCAAGATCAATGGTGCCGTGGGTAATTATAATGCCCATCAAGTCGCTTACCCAGAAATCAACTGGCCAGAATTTTCAGAAAACTTTGTTACTTCACTCGGTCTTTCTTGGAATCCTTATACTATACAGATTGAACCTCATGATTACATTGCTGAATTTTTCCATGCGGTCTCGCGATTCAATACCATCTTGCTTGATTTTGATCGCGATATCTGGAGTTATATTTCACTTGGATATTTCAAACAAAAAACTATTGCCGGTGAAGTCGGCTCATCGACGATGCCTCACAAAGTAAACCCAATTGATTTTGAAAATTCGGAGGGTAACTTAGGACTTGCGAATGCTATTTTCTCGCACTTGGCAGAAAAACTACCCGTTTCACGGTGGCAACGTGACCTGACAGATTCCACCGTACTCAGAAATATCGGCGTTGGCGTCGCCCATACGTTAATTGCTATTCAAGCCACCCTGAAAGGCATTTCCAAATTACAAATTAATCCCGACAGCCTCAACCATGACCTCGATAATAACTGGGAAGTACTCGCAGAGCCCATTCAAACGGTTATGCGGCGCTATCAAATTGATAAACCCTACGAAAAACTCAAAGAACTGACCCGGGGTCATAAAATCGGTCAACAAGAAATTCAACAATTTATTATAAAACTTGATATCCCAGAGCATGCAAAAGAATCCTTGCTCACATTAACCCCTCACAATTATATTGGTTATGCCGCGTCATTAGCCCAAGCTATTGACTGAATCAATAATGTTAGGGTATATACTTACCTTCTCGTTCATCGATTAAGGCTTCAGTTTGCTCAATTTTATTTGGCTATTTTTCTTTATTGTTGCTTTTCTAACGGCCGCAATAAAGCTGGTCTTTCTGGGTGACCAGAATATTTTTAACGAACTGATAACTGCCATGTTTGCCATGGCTAAAACAGCATTTGAGATTTCTTTAGGCTTAACCGGCATTCTTTGCCTATGGCTTGGAATCATGCGAATAGGTGAACGTAGCGGCTTTATTACGCTGCTCACGCGCGGACTCTATCCTTTATTTCAACGCCTCATGCCAGAAATCCCCAAAGACCACCCCGCATTAGGTGCTATTGTCATGAATATGTCAGCTAACGCCTTAGGTCTTGATAATGCCGCTACGCCTTTAGGCATAAAGGCGATGAAAGAGTTGCAAACACTCAATCCAGAGCCTGAAACGGCGAGTAATGCACAGATACTATTCTTAGTCATTAACACCTCTTCGGTCACCTTATTCCCGGTCACCATCTTTGCTTACCGCGCTCAACTGGGCGCTTTACATCCCAGTGATGTGTTTATACCTATTTTACTGGCCACCTACGTTTCAAGCATCGTAGGCCTGTTAGCCGTTGCCTTTATCCAAAAAATAAACCTCTTAGATAAAGTTATTTTGAGTTATTTAGGCGGCTTTACCCTATTACTTAGTAGTTTATTGCTTTACTTTTCACAATTAGACCAAGCGAGCATGCAACAACAATCAGCGCTACTGAGTAATACTATTTTATTTTCATTGGTCATCACCTTTATGCTGGGTGCCATTTACCATAAAATAAATGCTTACGAAGCCTTTATTGAAGGCGCTAAAGAAGGTTTTGAAACCGCCAAAACAATCATCCCCTATCTAGTCGCTATGTTAGTTGCCATCGCTGTATTTAGGGCTAGCGGGGCATTAGATATCGGCCAAGATTTAGTTCGTTCTCTCGTGCGCCTATTCAATGTTGATGACCGTTTTATCGATGCATTACCAACCGCCTTAATGAAACCTTTTAGTGGTAGCGGCGCCCGTGCGATGATGGTAGAGACCATGACAACCTATGGTGCTGACTCTTTTTCAGGCCGCATGGCGACAATCGTTCAAGGCAGTACTGAAACAACTTTTTATGTTCTTGCTGTCTATTTTGGCGCTGTGGGCATCAAAAACATACGCCATGCTGCCAGCTGTGGACTCATAGCAGATATAGGCGGCATTACTGCAGCAATCACCGTGAGTTATTGGTTTTTTGGTTAACCCCCTGACGCAGGGTTCGGTTCAACAGCGATCAAACGCCACAACTGATTTAACCTTAAATTACTTTTGTCTGGCTTCAAATAAACTTATAATAGGCAGTCAATTTTTTTTAAAATCAATCTAAGACCCCTTAAACCCGCATGCAGGTTCACCTTAAAACACTTGGTTGCCGCCTTAATGAAGCTGAGCTCGAAACTTGGGCCCAAGAATTTCAAAAAGCAGGACACACCATTACCCTCGATCAACAGAATGCAAATTTAATCGTTATCAATTCTTGTGCTGTTACGCAAGAAGCAGTACGTAAATCGAAACAACTTATCCGGCGTATTCATCGCAACAACCCAGAAGCTAAACTAATTGTCAGTGGCTGCTATGTGACTTTAAACCCTGATGAAGCCGCTGAGATATTGGGTGTAGACCTTGTTATTAGCAACAAAGATAAAGATAAACTCGTTCCCCTATCTCTCTCAACAATTAACAGCGTTGACATGCCTGCCATGGCAACGGAACCGAGTGAATTTTCATTATTTAAACGCGGCCGTCAACGCGCTTTCATTAAGGTTCAGGACGGCTGTCGCTATAAATGTACCTTCTGCATTGTGACCGTAGCACGGGGACAAGAAAGCAGCCGCCCAGTTGCGGCCATTATTGAAGAAATTAACAACTTGCACGGTGAGGGTATTCAAGAAGTTATTCTCACGGGTGTTCACTTAGGGGGATATGGCTCAGATATTAACAGCCATTTAACCGCGCTTATTACTCAAATACTAGAACAAACAGCCATCCCTCGTCTTCGTCTTGGCTCACTGGAGCCTTGGGATTTGCCGGCCGGTTTTTTTACTTTATTTAAAAACACTCGATTAATGCCGCATCTGCATTTACCTTTACAAAGTGGTTGTAACACCGTTCTACAACGTATGGCTCGTCGGTGCAAAACTGAAGAATTTGCTCAATTAGTCACGCAGGCACGAAGCCAGATAGAAGATTTCAATATCAGTACGGATATTATTGTCGGCTTTCCTGGGGAAACTGAACAAGAATGGCAACAAAGCTACCAATTTATTAAAGCAATGAATTTTGCCCACATCCATATCTTCAGTTATTCCCCCCGCAATGGCACCCATGCAGCTAAATTACCGAATGCCGTACCCACTACGGTCAAAAAACAGCGCAGCCAGGCTTTACATAAACTCGCTAAAGAAATGAAACAAAAAGCCTACCAACAACACATCGGTAAGACCTTCCCTGTGCTCTGGGAAAGTCAACACCAATTAACAGAGCAAGGTACTGTTCAGGTTTCAGGGTACACCCCTAATTATTTACGAGTCACCACTGAAATACCCCCCTTTACGACAATAGAAAACAAAATAATAAACTGCTATTTAGTCACCGCTCAAAATGATCACATTGCAGTAACGTTAACTAATTAACACCGCCCTAGAGTGTCGGCAAATCCAGATCCACACCTTAATGCCAGCCACCAAATTGTTTAGTCGGATCCCCCCTAAAACCGGCTTGCGTTCTATCTCTATCCGGCATAGCGACCCCTTCAAAAGCGGCCCGTTGCAGATTCTTTCTCGTATAGCCTCCCATCTGCTTTGCTTGCTCCGCAATCGCCGTTGTTAAACTGGTAATATCAAAATTAACCGGCGTAGGGTTTGCCACAACAACTCTCAACGGCTCTTCACCACTGGCAGGATAAGCCGTCAAAATAACTGGATAGGAGGTCCCGGCTGGCAAGTCAAAACGATAGCGTGCATTATCAACCAACGACATAGTTGCAAGGACCTGCCCGTTAAGATCCGTCGCCTCTACGCGCCCATTTTTAATAGGCCTCTCGTCATTACTGACTAAACCTTTCAAGGTATGAGCGCCTTCAAAACGCTGTGAAACATTGCTCTTAGCAGTTAGCAACGTATTGGGCTCTTGCTGGCTCTCGCAACCTGAAATTAACACTGAAAAAAATACGGCTAAAATAATCAACCCATATCGCTTACAACGATGCCCCTCATTATTCATAATTTCACCTCGTAGAAAAAATTATTCACCCTTATTGCCATATTTATTTTTTAATATCATCACGGTAAATGGTCGCACCAATAATAGCCGCTGCCGGAACCACAAAATTAACGATGGGAATACTCAACCCCAGCATAACCAGACCGCCAAACACTAAACTGCCCCAGCGAGCCTGTTTAACTTGTTCCCGTTGATCAGGAAATAACACCCCTTCAATCTCAAAGGGATAAGCCATATACTCTAAACACATTGCCCAAGCAGCAAATAACACCCAACAAATCGGCGCCAATAAATTCAACCCCGGAATAACAAACAATACTAATAATGGAATTGCAAATTTACCCAGATAAGTTAATCGTTTTAATTCTGAAAGCATACTGACCCATGCTGGGTTTTCCAGCGCTTCGACATTATTCTGATCATTACCCAATCGTTTCGCCTCAGTAGCTAAGCGACTGTAGAACGGGGCGGCCAAAATATTAGCCAAAATGGTAAAGGTAAAAACCCCTACCATTAGGAAGCCAATAACAAAAACAGGCCAAATGAACCAATTTAACCAACTCAGCCACTCTGGAACCATTTGGTCTAAGAAACCTGAAAAATAGTACCAACCAGAAACAAACACGCCCAGGTACAACACCATATTAATTAACAAGGGCATAATCAAATATTTACGGAATTCAGGACGTCGTAAATCAGTAAACCCACGTATTAAACATGACAACACAAATAAAGGATTATTGGCTTTCTTGGTATCAATTATCTTTTCCGTCATTTCACGTATACTCTTACACTATTGAAAACTTAAGGTGCCCTTGCACCTCTTCTTCCCAATTATCCAAATTATATAGAACTTTTTAGTGCCCATAACACTCACCCTTTTGATCGAAAGATAACTGTAAAAAAAGCAAACGTCTACCATACAATTTTATTATTATAACGGCTAAATTTAAATACGGGGTTGATAAGGATTAACAGCATGAACAACACACAAATACTGGGTATCATTGGTGGTAGTGGTCTTTATGAGATAGATGGCCTAAAGAACACCTCATGGCAAAAATTTCCGTCCGCTTTCGGGGAACCTTCTGACGCACTGTTGTGTGGTGAACTCAATAACCAAAAAATTGTATTCTTACCGCGCCACGGACGTGGCCATCAAACCCCACCTTCCCAAATTAATTTCCGCGCTAACATCGACATCCTCAAAAAAGCAGGGGTCACTGATATTATTTCTGTTAGCGCCGTTGGCTCTCTTCAGGAAAAACTAACACCGGGTATGTTTGTTATCGTGGATCAATTTATTGATCGTACTTTTGCCCGAGAAAAGAGTTTTTTTGGCCCCGGGTTAGTTGCCCATGTGTCTATGGCACACCCGGTGTGTAGTCGTCTGGGTGATCATATTGAAAAAGCCACTCGGAATTGCGGCATTGAAGTCGTCCGAGGGGGTACCTATTTAGTCATGGAGGGCCCTCAATTTTCAACTTTAGCCGAATCCAACCTGTATCGTAGTTGGAATTGTGATGTGATTGGGATGACCAATATGCCTGAAGCTAAATTAGCGCGAGAAGCTGAAATCTGTTATGCCACTGTTGCCATGGTCACAGACTTTGATTGTTGGCATCCAGATCATGACAATGTTTCGGTTGAAGCAATACTCAACGTTTTACACGCTAATGCCGATAATGGCCGGTCTATGATTAAAAACGTTGCCCCGACCATTTATGCTGACGAATCAGCCTCAAACTGTCATTGCAAAAAGAGCCTCCAAAATGCAATTCTCACCCCTCCCGAGGCACGAAATGAAGCGATGATCGAAAGACTAAGTGCCGTTGCCGGACGCGTTCTTAAATCAACCTAGTTTTTTTATTGACCTCACTGCTTTATGCACTGAAAAGCCGGACACATGACTTAACCCACACGATCACTTTTTATCCAACCACCCATTCAGCACCTGTTATGAAAAAAAACACCATTGAAACCTTACGCTGGCACAACGATCATCTGGAAATGATTGACCAACGTATATTACCCACTGATTTCCAATACCGTGCCTACCACTCAGCAGAAGGTGTTGCAGAAGGCATCCGTTCCATGGTCGTTCGCGGCGCCCCTGCAATTGGCTGTGCTGCCGCCTACGGTGTCGCATTAGCCGCACTGAACCTCAAGGAAGCTAACACCGAGATTTTCTTAGCAGGCATGGAAAAGGCTTTTACCGTTTTGTCGCAAAGCCGCCCGACAGCTGTTAACCTTTTTTGGGCGCTGGAAAGAATGCACCAAACCATGACTACCGCCGCTAAATCAAGCCCCCGCCAACTTGCCACAACCTTATTAACTGAGGCTCATCACATAACCCGTGAAGATATCGTGACCAACCAAACCATGGGGCGTTTGGGGGCGACACTACTACCCGATGGCGCGCGTGTTTTAACCCATTGTAATGCCGGCGCCTTAGCAACAGCTGGCTACGGCACCGCATTGGGCGTTATCCGTGCTGCTGTAGAATCAGGAAAAAAAATATCTGTTATTGCTGATGAAACCCGGCCTTTTTTACAAGGCGCACGATTAACGGCTTGGGAAATGGTCCAAGAAAACATCCCGATCACACTCATTGCTGACAACATGGCTGGACATCTCATGCACTGCGGTGAGATTGATGCCATCATTGTCGGCACCGATCGAGTCGCCAGTAATGGCGATGTCGCCAATAAAATTGGCACCTATATGGTTGCCGTTTTAGCGAAACGACACAACATTCCCTTTTATGTTGCCTGCCCGCTATCAACAATAGATCGCTCCATTGACACTGGCAACGAAATACCGATTGAGGAAAGACCTAGCGAAGAAGTGACCGGTTACCAAAATTATCGTTGGGCCGCCCAAGGCGTCAAGGTTAGAAACCCTGCTTTCGATGTCACACCAGCGGACTTAGTTACTGCACTTATTACTGAAAAAGGAATTATAAAAGATCCCAATAAAGAGCGTATTTCTATGCTATTTTAATTCAAAAATCCCGGTAACATACGACAGCTACTTTTTATCTACACGATGCTTAACATCATCTTCATCGGCTCATCGACCCCCTTAGCACTCTCAACATTGCGCGCGTTAATAACGCTCAATCAACCTATTGTGGCCCTTTTTACCTCTGATGCACAACCACCTAACGCACCCGAACTATTCCCCGTTCACTTAGAACATAATGAAACACTGCATCAACTGGCTCGCTGGCATAATATCCCTTGCATTCACCTTAACGCGCCCCTTAAAAGCTACTGCTATCAAATAAAATCCTTTCATGCAGACTTAATTATTACCTGTTGCTTTAGTAAAAAAATACCCCCTTCCATCTTCACCCTACCGGCTTTAGGCGCTGTCAATATCCACCCGTCCTTGTTACCTAAGTTTCGTGGGCCTGACCCTATTTTCTGGCAATATAAGTTAGCCTGTAAAACATGGGGCATTACTATCCATAAAATATCATCGCAATTTGATGCTGGCGCTATTTTAATACAACAAGGTTGCGATATTCCGGAGGGTATTAATGCTTCACAATTGCTCCATCTTTTAGCTCAAACAATACCGAAACTGCTAACCCGCGGATTGGCACAATTAACAGCACCCTTTCAATCTTTCAAACCACAAAACGAAGCCCTTGCAAGCACTCACCCTATGCCAACGAATGCCGACTATACACTAACCAATAGCGCCTCGGCACGAGACACTTTCAATTTCATTTGTGCCTACGCGACCATCAATACACCGATAAAATATACCGTTAAAAAGCGTGTTTTTTGGCTCATTAAAGGCATTTCATACAATCATGTTATTCTCTGTGAAACAAAACTCAATAAAAACATGATTACCTTTCCATGCACTGATGGTCAAATAAGCGCACAATATTACGTTGATTAAATCATTGCACAAGTAATAGAATTCTATTACTTGTGCTTTTCACTCTAACTAAAACACTTTTTAACCCCATGCAACCCCCTGAAAATTATCAACTCGTTAAAACAAGCCTACAAACCCCTCTAACTAACGGGGCTACACAATGTAATTTATGCCTTTGGCGGTGCAAAATTAAACCGGGGCAACGTGGTTTTTGCCAAACGCATGTGAATCGACAGGGTACCTTATATAATCTGTCCTATGGCATCCTGTCATCAATCGCTATTGATGCCATTGAAAGCAAACCAGTAAAACATTACCGCCCCAATACCCGGGTGATGTCGGTCGGTAGTTATGGCTGTAATTTTCGTTGTGGTGGCTGTCACAATTTAGAAATATCTTGGGGCATTACCGCATTAGATGCGTTAGCCAAAGGGCAATCAAAACAAGCCTGGATAGCCCCAGAAACACTGATTGAAGCCGCAATTACCGCAGGGGTTGACGGCATAGCATTCACTTATTCTGAGCCCGCTGTTTGGCTGGAATATGTTGTAGCTGTCAGCATTCTTGCTCATAAAGCAGGACTTTATACGGTTTATGTCACCAATAGTTTTATCACCGATGAAGCCTTAGAACTCATGGCCCCTCATATTGATGTCCTTTGTTCAGATATAAAAAGTTTATCCGATGATTTTTATAAACAAATTTGTCCGGTTGCGACTGTTGATCAAATTTTAAACACCATCAAAAAAGCCGCCACCTTAGGCATTCACGTTGAAACCAGAACTAATATCATTCCCACAAAGAATGATGACGTTGATGAGCACTTTCGTATTGCTTGTTGGATTCGAGATAATTTAGGGGCCGATAGTCCTTGGCATATTACGCGTTTTTTCCCCGCCTATAAACTCAACCACCTCTCGGCCACACCCGAAAAGTTACTCTTTGATGCTCAAGAAGCTGCCGTTAATGCTGGATTACAGAATGTCTATGTCTACAATGACAAAGGTTGTGATTGTGCTGAAGACAATAAACCTATATCCTCTTTTTTTAATAGCAACAGTGAAGACATGCACCTAGTTAAACAATGTGCAGCGACCTGTTGTGGTGATGACGGAGTTCTCCTCAAAAAATACGAACTCTAACTCAGTTTCCACGAAGACAAGAGGTTTACATGCCTAGAAAAGTACATTGCGTTGTTCTTAAACAAGAATCCGAAGGTTTAGAAAAAGTTCCACACCCCGGTGAATTAGGACAACGTATTTTTAATGAGGTTTCTAAAGCCGGTTGGCAACAGTGGTTAGAACGTGCCACCGCCATTATCAATGAAAATAAATTAAGTACCGCCGATGCCGAAAGTCTTAAATTAATTGAAAAACATATGTTAGGTTTTTTCTTTGGTGAAGGTGACTACGGTCAGATGCCTTCAGGTTTTCGACCTGCCGGCTCTGGCGGCAAGAAATAAGCTACTCGGCTACTAAAGAAAAGGTAGGGGCCGTGACAACCCTTAAATAAGAAAACGCCTCTTGCAAGGCTGCCACTACCGCCTGAGATGTGTCGCCCTGTGCGAAGAGATAACCTAAATAGCTATTCCCCTCTGGTAAGGGTACCAAATAATTACCCTCTCGGATAATAATATCCACTTTTTCAATGCCTAAAACCTGACTTGCTGCAAACACCCCTTCAACGCGCCTTAGCAGGCCTTTCTTTGGTATCGGGATCATCATAACGCCTCGAGCCGTTTCAAGAACCGGAACCTTAAAATCTCGCCCCATTGCCAGATTAATAACCATTTGTTCTAACTCAATACCGCCATCTAAGCTAAACACCTGACTACACTCGCCGCCAATAGTCCGTGCCGCAATTTCGAGAATCCAGGCCCCCTCTGGATTAACGCGAAGTTCTGCATGAACAGGCCCGGTTATCAGGCCATAAGCATGACACGCCTCCTGAACACTGGTAAACACTTGTCGCTGTTGCAGAGGAGTCAAGCGCGTCGGCGTGACATAAATGGTTTCTTCAAAGAAAGGTCCTTCTAAAGGATCAGGCTTATCAAAAATAGCCAACACCGTTAATGCCCCTTGTAATAAATAACCCTCAAAAGCAATTTCAACACCCGGTAAATAGCGTTCAATCAGGACATGCGTCCGTAAAAAAAGATCTGAAGATTCTTGAATAATTCCCCTTATTCGCTCACATACCGGTGTTAACTGTTCAAGACTATCTACGCGTATAACACCTTGACTGGCCGATAAATGAAGTGGCTTTACGACACACGGAAAATTTAGCTGCTGACATTGCCTTAGTACCGGGTGTGATAAATTTATCAACGCAAACTCAGGGACACGACAGCCTGCTTCTTGCAATCTAGATCGTGCTAAATCTTTTCTACTGGAAAACTTAGCGGCTAGTGGGGGATTATGCGGCAAGTTCAAACGGGCCGCCACTAACGCGGCTAACTCAACCGTACTGTCATCACAACCAATAACAGCGACAATAGTTTTTTCTTTAAGTTCTATGCGTATGATCTCTACTGCTTGCTGGGGGTGTGAAAAATCAACATAAATACCTTGTTTCACTTCCGAAATTAATGAATTCTCGCTCTGCGAAGCAATAATGATATTAATACCCAGCTTAGTCGCTGCACTCACATAAGGGGCAATACGGTAACTATAAGGCTGTGCTACCAATAAAACAGACGGTGTATTATGAGCCGCACCCACCTCCAACTGCACCACAAGTCCCACAGGTCCCCGACCCACCGGTTGTCGCAAAAACATTTCTAAAGACGAAACTCTTATTCAATCCTTCTGTCTTGTAATCAATTTCAACGCCGGTTAAAAAACCCAAGGCCACTGAATCGACATAAATATTCAATCCCTCCGCTTCATACACAAAATCAAATTCCGTCGGTGTTTCCACCAGTGTCATTCCATACTCCATACCATTACAACCACCGCCAGAAACAAAAACGCGTACTCCTTGGGTATCGCCTTCATTACCACTAATTTCGATCAACTGTGCTAATGCTTCTTGTGAAACATTAATCTCATTTGATAACTTATTTTCAAATGCAACAACTGTCATAACAACCTCTCATCCCAACACGCTATTTTTAAAACTGAAATACAATTTTTCAACAATTATATTTCACAGATCATTTCCAATCTAGCCAATAACTTAAAAAATGGAACCAAATTAAAAAACGATTAATATTCGCACTACTGTACCTCCCATTATGCCGTATAATTTGCTTTTTTCAAATGAACCCTTAATTATGACTGAGACCGCAAATGTCCACCCACATGAAATTCATAAATTTGGCGCCCTAGCTGAACGATGGTGGGACCTTCAGGGCGACTTTAAAACATTACATGACATCAACCCACTCAGAATACAATTCATTCGTGAGTTCTTGGATATCTCAAAAAAGAAAATTGTTGATGTTGGCTGTGGCGGCGGAATTCTTAGCGAAGGATTAGCTAACTTAGGCAGTAAAGTCACCGGTATTGATCTCAGTACCGAATTAATAGACATTGCTGATCTACATGGACTTGAGTCCGGCATTAAGGTGGATTACAAAATCATTAGTGCAGAAGCTTTTGCCAAGAAAAACAAAGCTAAATTTGATTATGTCACCTGCATGGAAATGCTCGAACATGTCCCAGACCCTTCAGCTATTGTTGCAGCCTGTGCCAAAATGGTTAAACCCGGTGGTTATGTTTTCTTTTCGACACTCAATCGTAAACCAAAAGCCTATCTACTGGCAATTTTAGGGGCTGAATACCTCTTAAATATGCTCCCTAAGGGTACCCATGATTATAAGACTTTCATCAAACCTTCTGAACTCACCCAGTGGACACGTTCAGCTGATTTAGAAATGCGCGGCATGATTGGTATCGAATACAATCCTTTAACCCGTAATTTTTATCTTAGCAAGTCGGTTGATGTTAACTATATAGCGGCCTACCAACGACCCAAATAAGAACCTCATGCACCCTGATTTCTCACTCGACTGCATGCTCTTTGATCTTGATGGAACGCTTTTAGATACCGCCCCTGATTTGATTTCATCGCTTAATTACGCACTCAATCATGAAGGTTTTAACCTTGTCCCTGTGGCAATCATAAAACCCTATGTGTCGTATGGTGCCGTCACTATGATTAAACAAAGTATTACTGATGCGATTTCGGTTGACCAACAAAACAAATTGTTAACATTAATGCTAGACCACTATGAAACTCATATTGCCATTGACACCGATTATTTTAGTGGCATCCCTGCTATCTTAGAGAAACTGGAAAGAAAAAAAATAAAGTGGGGTATTGTCACCAATAAACGCTCACGTTTTACCACCCCCTTAATTTCATCCTTTGGCTTAGAACACCGGGCTGACTGTATTATTTCCGGTGATAGCACACCGCATACAAAACCTAACCCTTTACCACTGTTAGCTGCGTGCAAACAAAGCAATGTTATCCCGGAGAATTGTATTTATATTGGTGATGCCTTTCATGATATTGAAGCCGGTAAACAAGCCCATATGAAAACCATTGTAGCCACCTACGGTTACCTTAAAACCGATGACCAACCCGATACGTGGGGAGCTGATGCACTGATAGATCACCCACAAGACTTAGCCTCCTGGATTCATTAATACCATGCCACTGTATAACCAAACATTTTTAGTCACCGGTGCAGGCGGCGGCTTAGGCAGGATTGCTGCTCTTGCACTGGCCCAGCAACGGGCACAGCTCATTTTACTCGATAACAATATTGAAAAACTTGAATCTATTTATGATGCTATTATTGAGACAACCGAAACAGAACCTGCTATTTACCCCTTTGACCTAGTCGGCGCCATTGAACAAGATTTTAATGAGCTAGCTGACACACTGGAAAGGAAATACAGGAACCTAAACGGATTAATACACTCAGCGACCGAAAAACCCACACTGGGCCCTCTTAGCAGCATTTCAACGCAGGCCTGGGAACACAGCTTAAGCCTAAACCTTAACGCTCCTTTTCTGTTAACCAAGGTTTTACTTCCCTTACTTGAGAAAAACGCGCATGCTTCAATTGTCTTCACCTCTGATTCGACAGCCAGAAAAGGCACGGCTTACTCATCAGCCTACGGTGTTGCTAAAATAGCAGTCGAAGGTTTCGCCTTAATAATTGCCGATGAACTTGAATCTGCGGGTAAGATACGTGTCAATATATTAATACCCGGAAGAGTTGACACTCCGGTCAGAAATCACTTGTTCCCGGGCGAAAACAAATCTTCTTTAGCTAAAGCTGAATCATTAACTCCCATCTATCAGTACTTATTAGGTTCTGAAAGCATTGGCATCACCGGCCAGGTCATTGAGGTTGAAACATTTAAGTTAACTAACGCATTATAAAACCATGTCAGAAAACGAAAGCATAATATTAACCCGCGATGTCAATGTTGTGATTATCCCGGATGGTAATCATGACACCTTAAAAAAAGGTGAAACCGTTTCTATCCATCAATCATTAGGCAACAACTATACTGTTATTACTGAATACGGCAATATGGTTCGTATCTCAAGTAATGATGCTGATGCTTTGGGAAAAGAAACGCATTCATTAAAAACATTAGTGACGGAGACCCATCCTGAGGCCGTTGAAAAAAACTGTTGGGAAGTCATGCGCACCGTTTATGACCCGGAAATACCCGTGAATATTGTCGAACTTGGCTTAGTGTACAACTGTAAAGTAACCGCTGTCAGTGCCGCCTCCAATGATGTCTATGTCAAAATGACATTAACCGCCCCGGGCTGTGGTATGGGTCCAATTATTCAGAGTGATGTAGAAAAATGTATTCGCGCCTTACCCGGTATCGAAAATGTCAATGTTGAAGTGGTTTTAGACCCACCCTGGTCCCAAGAAATGATGACGGAAGTAGCCAAAATTCAACTCGGATTAATTTAAATAAACTGATATTTCTCACCGCCATCGAGTTGGAAGCCGGTGAGAATCTTCCTTAATTGACCAACCGACCTTTCTTAAAAGTCTTCGTGCTGATCAAGATACCCGCAGTATCCCATTGCGTTTCAATGCCTTCTTTCAAACCATTCTTATAATTAACTTCTAGTTTTTTTTCACCATTAGGATACCAATAAACAACCGGACCTGACTCAAGCCCCATAACATAATTCACATCAGACAATTTTCGACCCTGATCATCCCACTCGGTATACACGCCATGCTGTTTGCCTGACTTATGATTGCCTTCCCATTCTTTTTGACCATTTTCATACCAGCCCATCCACAGGCCTTCTTGTTGGTTATTAACCGATTGCCCTTGTGATTTCTGTTGACCGTTCTCATACCACATGGTCATGACTCCATTCATAACACCGTCTTTAAAGTAATTCTGTAATTTTTTTTGCTTATTAACATAGTGTTGAACATAATAACCCGTATAAGGTTTATCATCACCCTGTGCGTATTTCAGCCCCTCTTTATCAATCAATGAGGATTTTTCACGCTCCTGCGAGCACGCCAAAAGACTCAAACTCAACAGCACACACAATATTCTACAAAAACCTTTCATTTATAACACCTTCCAAACTTTCAATTATTAGACAATCAACTAACGCCCACAAAATGCAATCGTTATGACCGTGGCCGTGCTTTGGATCTTGTTGACTTTTTATTCAGATCAAACGCTTTATGTTGTTTAAGACTGACATGGTCAAACAACACTTGTAATTCTTTATCATTGAGTTCATAGAATAATCGCGCTTTTAATTTCTCAGGCAAATATACCGGCCCATAGCGAACTCGCATGAGTCGGTTTACCACTAACTCCTGAGACTCCCATAGTCGCCTAATTAACCTATTCCTGCCTTCTGTGACCGTTACTTTGTACCACGAGTTAATACCTTCACCACCGGCAAACTGAATAGTCTCGAAATGGGCCAATCCATCTTCAAGATCAACACCACTTTTTAATCGCTCTATGATATCTTCGGTGACCTTGCCAAAAACCCTTACTGCATATTCTCGAATAATTTCCATAGAAGGATGCATTAAACGGTGTGCCAATTCACCATGGTTAGTCACCAACAATAACCCTTGTGTATTAATATCAAGACGACCCACCGTTATCCAACGCCCCACCACCAACTTGGGTAATTGTGTGAAAATAACGGGTCTCCCCTCAGGGTCGCGGCGGGTAACCACTTCTCCGGTAGGCTTGTAATAAATCAAAACCCTCGGTGCCTGTTCAGAAAACTTCTCTAAATCAACACGCCGTCCATTAACTTTAACAAGGTCACCCGGTACAATACGATCCCCTAACTTTGAGGGTTTCTCATTAATTCTTATTTTACCCTCTGTAATCCAACGTTCTATTTCACGCCGAGACCCTAATCCTGCGCGTGATAAAACTTTTTGAATACGCTCACCTAACTGGAGTTGAGACTTATTCTGTGATCTATCACCTGATTTGGACGTAGTCACCGTGTGCTTACTTGATTTTTGTTTTTTCAAAGAATCTACTGCCTTTATTAAATGTTTAAACCATTGGCTAAATCGTTTGTGTTCTCCTGAACATCCATAGACACATCCTCTGTTGGCAACTCTTCAGCTAAAATCTTTTTTTCTATTTCTTCATCAAATAAGCGAATATCTTCAATTGACGGTAATTCCTCCAACGACTTTAAATTAAAATAATCAAGAAATTGTTTGGTTGTACCCAAAACTGCCGGGCGGCCCGGAACATCTTTATAAGATAAAACACGAATCCATTCCCGCTCCATCAGCGTTCGTATAATATTAGAACTGACGGCAACCCCTCTAATTTCTTCAATCTCACCTCGTGTAACCGGTTGACGATAAGCAATAATTGCTAATATTTCCAAAAATGCTCGACTGTACTTAGGCGGCTTTTCTTCAAACAAACGTGAAACCCACGGCGATAATTGCTCACGCACCTGAAAACGATAACCACTAGCAAGTTCTCGTAATTCAATGGAACGTTCCTGATAATCTTCAATAATAGAATCAATCGCTTCTTGTAAGTCGAGTGTATCCGGTCGTTCTAATTCTGGAAAAACATTGCGAAGTTGGTTTGTGGTAAGCGGTTGTTCCGATGCAAATAAAATCGCCTCGACCTTATATTTTAACAACATATCGCGCCAATTCTTTTCATGAATTAATCCCTCTGACTTGAAACTCTGACTGATCGGCTGATTGACTGATATCAAGGGACCCTTCTTTACAGAGTTCGAGGACAGCAATAAAGGAGACAACGACGCCTTGACGCCCTTCCTCCTTATTGAATAACGCTGAAAAAACAAGATAATCGAATTCTTTAAGCTTTTCCAAAATGATTGACATTCTTTCACGAATTGACAAAGGCTCCCGCGTAATATGATGATGGGTAATTTGTTCAGAATGCTGCAAAACATTCTGAAATGCTAACAATAATTCTTTTAAATCCACATCCGGTAATCTTTTTTTAACATCAATAGTCGAACAATCCGGATCAATAACAAACGTATCACGTTCATTACGAGGCAAACGATCTAATTCTTCAGCCGCTTTCTTTATCAAGTCATATTCCATGAGTTTGCGTATCAGATAAGCTCTTGGGTCTTCCTCATCGTCATCTTCTATAGCGTCCTCTTTTGGCAATAACATTCGCGACTTGATTTCTGCAAGTAACGCGGCCATGACTAGATATTCTGATGCCAGCTCAAATTTAAAATCAGAAATCATATCGATATAAGCCACATATTGTTGTGTTATTTGGGCGATAGGGATATCAAAAATATCGATATTTTGTCTTTTAATGAGATACAACAGTAAGTCTAACGGCCCTTCAAAAGTTTCTAAAAAAACCTTAAGACTATCAGGTGGGATATATAAATCTTCAGGTAAGGTCTCATAGGGCTCTCCCGCCACCACCGCCAATGGTGCCGTTTCTGAATCTTCTGTGATTATTGACATCGATTCCATACCGTCAAATCACATGCCGGCAAGAGTAAAAAAGAATTGCTGCAAATAATAAAGCGGGTACCCTAAAATAACACTCAGGGTATCGGTCACCAACAACAGTAATAGAATAATTAAGCCAAGCCCTTCAATACGATTAAAATACCAAGCCCACTTAGTTGGCAGTAAGCATGCTAAAACACGACTACCGTCCAAGGGCGGCACCGGAATGAGGTTTATCAACGCTAACACCAAATTAATCGAAATACCCGCAATCCCCATATAAATAAGCGGCAATGAAATCGACTCTAGTTCTACTAAAACGCCAATTCTAGCAACGCCTGCCCAGATCATAGCCATCAACAAATTTGCAATAGGGCCTGCCATAGCCACCAGCGCCATATCAGAGCGTGGGTTATGAAAATTCTTATCATTAACCGGAACCGGTTTGGCCCAACCAAAAATAAAACCAGTAAAAGATAAAATCAAAACGGCTGGGACCAATACTGTCCCAATCCAATCAATATGTTTAACAGGATTTAAGGTTAAACGACCCAATTGGGCGGCAGTATTATCCCCTCTAAGTTTGGCAACCCAACCGTGCGCAACTTCATGAACGGTTATGGCAAAAACCACCGGAATAATCCACACCACTATCCTCTGAGCTAATGTCAATTCATCCACAGTAACAATTATTTTGTAGTCTCAAAAAAAAGTCGCTTAAACACACAAATTTTATCTTAAAAAAAACCAACACTAAGACGCTCCCAACATCGGTGCAACACCCTTTCCTTGGCGAATAATTTCAGCGCCACCTTCTAGAAAAGCAATTATGGTCGTTGGCGCATATTCAATAATCCCAGAATCAATCACCAAATCCACTTTTTTCTCCAGACGCTCCCTAATCTCTTGCGGATCAGTGATTGACGTCTGGTCTCCGGGCAAAATCAATGTTGAACTAAAAATAGGCTCATTAAATTCATTTAGTAACCTATCAGCAACTCGATGATCGGGCAGACGAACACCAATCGTTTTACGTTTAACATGCTGAAGTTGCCTGGGAACCTCTTTGGTCGCTTTCAAAACAAAAGTAAAGGGCCCGGGCGTTAACGCCTTAATAAGCCTGAAGGCATCATTATCCATTTTGCCAAAACTAGCAACTTGCGCTAAATCTTTACACATCAGGGTGAAATTATGTTTTTCACGTAATTGCCTTATCGCACAAATTCTATTTAAAGCACTACGACTCTCTAACTGACACCCTATTGCATAGGAGGAATCTGTTGGGTAAGCAATCACGCCACCCGATCGAATAATATCGACCGCACGCTGAATCAGTCTTAATTGTGGATTTTCAGGGTGAATAGAAAAAAATTGCGCCATAAGGATAGTTTAAAATAGATGTCTCGTTTGCCCTAATGATTCCGTCAAAAGACCGCTAAAAGTCAATTATCCTTCAATAATTTCTGTGTCATCAACCAAAGAAGGGTCCCACAATTTCTCCAAGGCATAGAATTCACGCGCTTTTGCAGTCATTAAATGAACAATCACATCGCCCAAATCAATCAGCACCCAATCAGAACCGGGTTTACCTTCAACACCCAACGGCTTCACACCCGTATTTTTAACAGACTCACCAATATAATTTGCTAAGGATTGAAGGTGACGCTCCGACGTGCCGGTTGCAACCAACATAAAATCACAAATACTGGTTTTACCTTGAACATCAATCTCTACTATATCAAGTGCTTTTTTTTCATCTAAAACACGGAGAACATCCGTGCGTAATTCTTCAATCTGCATGTAGCATCCTATTTGAGGTTTATCGTAATCATAACGAAATTCATAGAGCGGTAAAATCGCCCTGATAAAGATCATTATCAGTGATGTATTTTATAATGTTATCCGGCAGAAGAAAATCGATACTTTCATGTCGAGCCACTTTCTGTCTTATTTGTGTTGCTGAGATATCCAGTTGAATAACGGGCTGGAAGTATAAATGGCCATGATTCAACCACGCCAAATCAGTTGCTTTATGCGTCACTTTTGCTTGTAAAAAAGGTTGCATATTCACGTTTTCGAAATGACTTCCCGGACGCTGCATAACAACAACATGCGCATAATCAAATAACTGTTGCCACTGGAACCATTTTTCAATATCGCCAAAGGCATCGCCGCCAATAATCAGCAATAAGGGTTGCTGAGGAAATTGTTTACGCAGTGACCTTAATGTCTCAATCATATAGGAGGGTTGATCACGCCCCATTTCCCGTGAGTCAATGACAAAACCTGATAGCCCTTCCGTTGCTTTCTGCAGCATAGTAAATCGCTGCTCCACCGTCGCACCGGGTTGTCCACGATGCACCGGCTGAGAACACGGAACCAGACGCACCTGTTGCAAACCGAGGGCCTCTTTTACGTCTAGAACCGTCCGTAAATGACCAAAATGTACCGGATCAAAAGTCCCGCCATAAACACCAACCATAGCGTCAAATTTAAGTTCTAATTTGGCCATCACCTAAAACAATATATTTTAGTGTCGTCAAACCTTCCAGCCCCACTGGCCCACGTACATGTAATTTATCGGTGCTAATGCCAATCTCAGCACCTAAGCCATATTCAAAACCATCAGCAAAACGCGTTGAGACATTCACCATAACAGAACTAGAATCAACTTCCCGAAGAAACTGTCTTGCTGAACTGTAATTTTCAGTCACAATTGACTCGGTATGTGCGGAACTGAATTGCTCAATATGCGCTATCGCATCATCGATACCAGCGACAATTTTAATCGATAAAATAGGCGCCAAATATTCGGTATTCCAATCTTCATCAGTCGCACGCAGACAGCCTGGAATTAAAGCACATGACTTTGCACAGCCTCTTAACTCGATACCTTGCTGTAGATATTTGGCACCTAACGCAGGCAAAACAGCTTTAGCAATGACTTCTGAAACTAACAATGTCTCCATCGCATTACACACACCATAACGCTGTGCTTTTGAATTAAAGGCAATGTTAATGGCTTTATCAGTATCAGCATCGTCATCAATATAAACATGACAAATACCGTCTAAGTGCTTAATAACCGCAATACTCGCCTCACTTGATATTCGCCGAATGAGTCCTTTACCGCCCCGCGGCACAATGACATCAATATAGGAATTCATCGTAATCATTTCACCCACGGCGTCACGATCTGTCGTTTCCACCACCTGAACAGCTGCAATTGGCAAACCAACTTCGGCTAACCCTTCCCGTATACACCGGGCAATCGCTTGGTTAGAATAAATCGCCTCTGAACCACCACGTAAAATTGTCGCATTGCCGGACTTTAAACATAATGCAGCGGCATCAGCTGTTACATTCGGCCGTGACTCATAAATAATACCCACAACGCCGAGTGGGACACGCATTTTACCCACTTGTATACCACTGGGCCGATAATTCAAATCACTGATTTCCCCAACAGGGTCAGGTAAGGCTGCAACCTGTTCTAAGCCTTCTGCCATTGCGACAATGCGCGCCGGCGTTAACGCTAAACGATCCAAAAGTGCAGGATCTAAGCCTTGTGCCTGCCCTTTGTCCAAATCCTTCTTATTTTCAACAATCAATTGCTCTTGATTATCTCTAATCCGTTGAGCAATCACTTTTAAAGCAGTATTCTTTTTATGACTCTCAACACCTTTTAAAATTTTCGCTGCTGCTTTCGCAGCAACACCAAGACCTTGCATATATTCTTTAATTTTCAAGACACTACTCACTCTTATTAAACTCTCATTTCAAGCGTTATCCTCTAAGCCCCGCTTAAACAATAAACACAAAACACTTTAACCAATAATTTTACTAGAAATCTGCTGGTGAGGCTATTAAAGGTGATCTTAATCAATAAAATCAATACTGCCTTTTTAATTTATACAAATTTTTAATGCCTTACCGCACTAAAAAAACGAATACAATGAACGGTATTATCGCGTTGCCTACTCAACTTAAAAATGCCCTTATTCATCATTCTCAATTTATGTTTAAGTACCTTGGCTCAAAGCCAGCATGAGTTTCAAGCTATATTTAAAGTCGCTGAATCTGCTTATGTCGGCGTGCTTTTTATTTCCATAGCAAGCGTTACAACGGTTATCAAAAAAATACCTGTAGGGTTTAAGTTTGATCTATTTGCCTCAGGTACTTTACTGATTTGGTTTTATCGTTGGCATCATTACTACCGCGATGATGCACCGATGTTCTACCTATTCCCTTTCTTCTTTGTGATTGTAACGGCAACAGTCTCGCTGTTATTTGTTAATCGCCGGCACCGGTTTGATGACGAAACCATCCAGACTTTAAAATATTATTCAGATAATCTTAGATTTTATAATATTTTTATATTTG
Source organism: Methylococcaceae bacterium (assembly GCA_012965425.1). GTDB lineage: Bacteria > Pseudomonadota > Gammaproteobacteria > Methylococcales > Methylomonadaceae > OPU3-GD-OMZ. The sequence continues at coordinate 6,321 of DTSI01000060.1, read as the reverse complement.
CGGCAGTAATAGGGAGTTTATTCTTAACTAATCATTTTATTGCCTACCCCGTTACCATCGTATTACTCATGCTTCGCTTTATTTTATCGTCCTGTTTAGAAAAAAATACACCGCGTTAACGCGAGTTAATAACATCGTTTCTTATTTTCTCGATACGCTGATAATCGTAACGACTTCTTTTTAAAGTCAACCGTAAGTGCACCGGTGTCAGAAACATTAAACGCTTCAATACGATAACGTTTATAACGCTCTAACACCTCAGAACGTGGTAATTTATACCGATTCCGGTAACCCGCAGGGATTAACACCCAGCGCGGACTGACTGCCGCTAAAAAGGCTTCAGAAGAAGACGTATTACTGCCATGGTGGGGCGCGATTAAAACATCGGCCTTTAACGCAGCTTTTAGTCGGTTAGTCAAAAAAACCTCTCTAGGCAACTCAATATCGCCGGGTAAAAGCACCGTTCCTGAAGAGGATGAAACTTTTAAAACACAGGAATTATCATTTCGTGCTTTAAATTTTTTGCCACCAGGCGATAAGATACTGAAAGTAACACCATCCCACTGCCATTGTTGCCCTTGTTGACACAAAGAAGGTTTCAGAGAAAGCAGTGCTTGGGGTTCACTGGTTATCACTTCACTCACAGTCATAGCCTCAATAATTGACTGAACGCCACCTAAATGATCATTATCACTATGGCTCACCATTAGAACATCAATAGCATTAATATTATTAAACCTAAGAAAAGGAACGATGACCCGCTCCCCCATATCACCTGTTGAAAACCGCGCACCGGCATCATAAATTAAAACATGATTTGCAGTCTGCACAACAGCTGATAGCCCTTGTCCAACATCTAATAGGGTTAACTTAAACGCCCCTCTTTCAGTCTTTTCTGGTACAACGAATAAAATAGGCCCCAATAAAACCACGCCTAACCAACGACTTGAAAGGCCACGGGGCATCATTAAAATCATCGCGCCTAAAATCGCTAGCAACCACGCAACCGGGTTTGAATTTGCGACATAGACAACGGAAAAGTCACGATGCGCTAAAATTGATAACCCACCCAATAAGACATCAAAACCCAATTCAACCATCTCAAAAACAAACATTCCTAGACCATCAGAAACAAGACTCATCATCACAGCCAACAATAATAAAGGAACAATCCAAAACGTAACCAAGGGCACAGCAATAAAATTAGCTAACGGTGAAAGCACAGAAAATTGTTGAAAGAATGCGATTAACAACGGCATCAATCCAATAGTTAAAATCACATGAACCTTCACTGTTGATAGCAGATAGCCTGTTGGTTTTAACCGAGCAGTAACGACATACTGTATCAAGCCCACCGCTAAAAAGGATAACCACAACCCTGATGATAAAATTGTATAGGGGTTAACCATGACAACGACTAATAAAGCTAATAAAAGCACGGCTATTGGCCGACTATGGCGTTGCCAAATAATACTTAACATCATCACCACCAACATTATCAGTGCTCTTTGCGTAGGAACAGTAAAACCAGCCAGTGCCGCATAAAAAGAACTGACAGCAATCGTTACCATTGCTGCCACTTGAGGAGGCGCAACCTGTAAACCCTTTATAAGGGTCAGCCCCTTAAGGGTCATAAAATAAGCTATCGTAGCGATTAACCCAATATGCAGCCCAGAAATAACCATCAAATGAATGGTTCCTGTATTTTTGAATAACTGCCATTGCGTTTTAGTAACATTGGCTTTATAACCAATAACCAAGGCTTCAGAAACCCCGTAATAAGGGGAATGGCCTATCTGTTTTGTTAGTAACGCATGAAAATACTGACGCCAATCAGCGCTACTGAAGTTGTAATCTGACGTTCCAATGAGTAATGCTGTAGGGTCCGAGCGGACATAACCACTCGCTCCAATTCCCTGAGTCAACAACCACTGTTCATAATCAAACCCGCCTGGGTTCGCATAGCCATGCGGCTTCTTTAAGCGCACCGTAAGCAACCACTTTTGACCCGCCCGGATAACCTTAGGCGGACTATACCAATTAAGCCTTATTTTCTCTGGAAGCGGTCCAATTTCAGACCGAATAACTCTCAAATCAAACTTAACACGGCGTTGATCACTTATCGGCAGCCCATAAATAACCCCAACCACGTTAATATCGCGACCTTCCAATTGGGTCGATAATTCACCGTTACCTTGCCAGAGCCCCCAAGCCAAAACCCAGGTCATACCCCCTAAAAAAAAGAATGCATACTGTCTATTTCGACTAAACAACCCGATAACGATAAGAGAATAAACAAACCATCCTACCAAGGGATTATAGCTACAACCTTTCAAATAAAAGGCTATTCCTAAAACAAATAATATAATTCGTATTACCATTACTGAGTACCCATTCAATCGTTATCTGTAAAGGGGTATACCTAAGAGTATTTGAATTAAAGTGACTTTCTAGGGGAGATGAATTAATATGATTTCGCACTTGCTTAACGATATGGCTTTCCCATTAACACCTAACTATAGAAAATGATGGCAAAAAAAATAATTCAACGTTTCATGCCCAGTGATGAAACGATAAAGAATAATAAAAGTCTTAGATTTCTAGGTGACCGGCTACACGATCCGAATTTATGGCACTTAAATAGACGTTCTGTTGCTAAAGCGTTTGCTATCGGCCTGTTCTTTGCTTGGGTTCCCCTGCCCACACAAATGGCAATGTCCGCCGCTGTTGCTTTTTATTTTAGGGCTCATTTAGCCATTTCTGTGGCTCTGGTTTGGATCACCAACCCACTCACAATGCCACCGATGTTCTATTTTGCATATTTAGTGGGCTTGTGGGCGATGCAAATACCGCCCTCTAACGCTGAATTTATTTTCTCTGTCGATAATATCCTGACAACGCTGGGTGATAGCTGGCAACCTTTCCTAGTCGGCTGTTTTATTCTGGGTGTCAGCAGTTCAATACTGGGGTTCTTTGGAATTCATGCCGCTTGGCGCTATCAAGTCCTGTCTAACTGGAAAAAAAGAAATCAAAAGGTTAATTTTTAATCAAGCCATCTTCCATCTGCAATACGGTGTCCATTCTCTCTGCTAATCTTTTATCATGTGTGACAATCAACAAACTAACCCCCATTTCCTTATTCAGTCGAGCCATTAACTGATAGAGGTGTTCAGCAGAAGCACTATCCAAATTCCCTGTCGGCTCATCCGCAAGAATACACTGAGGGTTATTAATTAATGCTCTTGCAACGGCTACGCGTTGGCGCTCGCCGCCTGATAATTCAGCCGGTTTATGGTGTAAGCGGTGTCCTAAGCCAACACGTTCCAATAATTGTATCGCACGCTTACGTGCACTCGTTATCGATGAACCACTAATCAGTAACGGCATTGCAACATTCTCAACCGCATCGAATTCCGCCAATAAATGGTGAAATTGATAGATAAATCCCAATGATTTATTTCTGATAGCTGCGAGTTTTGCCTGACTCATGTGTTGTATATTGACACCACCCAACAAAACATCCCCACTCGTCGCCTCATCCAGCCCCCCTAAAAGATGTAATAAGGTACTCTTCCCAGT
>DTSI01000060.1:1621-2724 GCA_012965425.1 Methylococcaceae bacterium | reverse complement strand
CGCGATTTGATCGCCGTGATTAACAATCAGGTCGATACCTTTCAGCACACTCACATTCAGTTCACCTTGGCGATAGTATTTGACTAATTTGCGTGTTTCTAAAAAAACACTCTCACTCATATCGAAGCACCTCTGCTGGGTTTACTCGTGATGCTTGCCAAGCCGGGTAAAGTGTTGCCAGTAAGGTTAATGAGAAGGACATTATTGAAATAACCCAAACATCTGACCAAATTAATTTAGAGGGCAAATCACTAATATAATAAACATCTGCTGCTAAAAACTGAACCCCAAGAAAACTTTCTATGGCGGGTACAATCGTTTCAATATTTAACGCCAAAGCAAGACCGCCTATTATGCCCAAGCCCGTACCAATTAAACCAATCATCAACCCTAAGATAATAAAGATGCCCATCACTGACTTCGGGGTTAATCCCTGTGTTCTCAAAATAGCAATCTCACCGCGCTTATCCGTAACAACCATCACTAATGTAGAGACAATATTAAAAGCAGCCACCGCAACAATCAGTAATAAGATGATAAACATGACTCGTTTTTCTGTCTGAATTGCACGAAAAAAATTACTGTGCGATTGTGTCCAATCACTGACCCGATATTGGCCATAAAATTTATCCGCTAATGTGCGGGCAATAACCGGCGCCATGAATAAATCATCTAATTTCAATCGCAAACCACTGACACTACCCGTTAACCGAAACAACTTAGCCGCATCAGAAAGGTGCATGACCGCCATATTACGGTCGTATTCATACATTCCTACCTTAAAAAAGCCAACTACCGTAAAACGTCGAAGCCGCGGCAAAATACCCGCTGGGGTAGTATTGAGTTGAGGACTAATAACGGTCACCCTATCGCCGACAGAAACACCTAAATAACCGGCTAATTCAACCCCTAAAACAATACCGTAGTCACCGGCCATCAAGAGATCTAATGATCCGGTGATCATTTTTTCGGCAATAGCAGAAACACCTGATTCATATTCTGGATAGACCCCTCGGACCAAGGTTCCACTAACACGTTGTCCAGAACTTATCATCACCTGACCATCCACAAAGGGCGCCGAACCCAATATATGCTCTTCATAG
>DTSI01000060.1:0-1611 GCA_012965425.1 Methylococcaceae bacterium | reverse complement strand
TCAATTGCTGCTGTACCGTCTGCCAGTCTGACAAGCGATTCATACGACCGGTAATGGTCGTATGAGACGTCATTCCAAGAATACGCTCTCTCAACTCCGATTCAAATCCATTCATAACCGAAAGCACGGTAATTAATGCACTGACCCCCAGTGCAATACCAAGAACGGATGTCAGTGTGATAAAAGAAATAAATTGCGTGCGCTGCCTGCCACGCATGTAACGCAAACCGATATAAAGTACCAGTGGTCTAAACATAAAATGGAGATTTTTTAGTCGAAGTGAATGACGATTGATTTATCTACACGCCGCACAATAACCATACAAATACAAGCTATGATCCGTTAAGGTATAGCCCAACGCTAATGATATTTCTTTTTGCCGCTGCTCGATAAGATCATCATTAAATTCAGCAATCTGGCCACACTTAACACATAAGATATGATCATGATGCTCACCATCATCGAGTTCAAAAACAGAATTTCCGCCCTCAAAATGGTGCCTCTTTACAATCCCTGATGACTCAAACTGAGTTAATACTCGGTAAATGGTTGCCAAACCAATATCCTCATTACCCTTAATCAAAATCTTGTAAATTTGTTCAGCAGTTAAATGATTGGAAAATTCCGTTTGCTGCTCAAGGATTTCTAAAATTTTAATTCGCGGGAGGGTAGCCTTTAAGCCGAGACTTCGCAATTCTCTTGTGTCCAAAAACAATACTCCTGACTAAGTACATAACCAACACCTAATAACAAAGATTTATTGTAGCCCTTTTACTTAAGTCTGTTTTATTGTTTTTACTTATTCTGCGATAATAACTCTATAATTAAAATACTTTTATAAAATAACAGTCCAAAGATATCATGAACTTGATTCGGCCTTATGCCCTTATTCTTGCCGCTTTGTTTTTAACATCTTGCAGCTATATTTTTGATCGAATCCCGGGGGTTTATTCGCTCGACATTCAACAAGGAAATATGATTTCTCAGGATGTCATCAATCAACTTCGCCCTAAAATGAGCAAACGGCAAGTCCTTTTTATAATGGGCAGTCCTATGCTAAAAGATATTTTTCATGAACGACGCTGGGATTACATTTATTCCTTTCAAGCCGGCGGGGAAGCCCGAATCCAGAAGAAAATATCACTCTTTTTTGATGCTGATACGCTAATCGGCGTACAAGGCGATTATCGTCCCAGTAACATTGCCTCCCTGAAATTATCCAATGAAAGCACCCTCGAGCTTCCTAAACGAGTCATTGAAAAAACACTTTCGCAATCAATTCTAAGCCTTTTTGATGCATCGCTTGAAGTTCAACCGGTGAAAAAGAAGAGCTCGTCGCTGGAAACAATAACGACCCCGCTCCCTGAGTAAATTAACTTTGTGCTTTCTGAGCACTAAAGCCTGTGCTAATGGTTCGATTTAGCTGCCCGTTGCCGCCGACTCTCTTTCGGGTCTATCTTGAGCGGCCAATAAATTTCGACCCGATCTCCTGAACGTAATTGCCGGTCCAAAGAACACACCTTACCGAATATACCTACTTTATTGGTCATTAAATTTATTTCTGGAATCAGGCTGATAATCCCTGACTGCTCTATAGCATCCACTACCGAT
>DTSI01000059.1:11935-12650 GCA_012965425.1 Methylococcaceae bacterium | reverse complement strand
AGGTGAGTTCAAAATTAAAATTTCAGGTGAGTAGTGCCAAGCTAACAATGTTATTGGCATTGTTTTTGGTCATTTTTCATAATAATTCCTTTTGGCGTGCGCTTTTAAAAGTATTTGAAACAACATGGAGTGAGCATATTGGCTTTTTTGTCGCCATTTTTGTTGCATTAGTTGTTTTTCTTAACCTGGTTTTTACCCTGTTAAGTGGGCGTTATCTGCTTAAGCCGATTGCGATGTTAATAGTGATTGCGGCCTCCTTTGCTAGCTATTTCATGGACGCTTATGGTGTTTTGATGGAACGTAATATGCTTTTGAATGCGCTTCAAACCGATGTGGGTGAGACCCTTGAGTTGGTTAATACTCAGATGATTTGGAATGTAACGCTGTTAGGGCTTTTACCGGCTGGATTGATTTGTTACACGGATATTAACCGGAGTCCGGGGCTTAAGCGCTTTGTCCGCTTGAAGGTAGTGTTTGTTAGTTTGCTGGTAATGGTGAGTATTGCGGGTATTTTTTTCCAAGAGTTTGCCTCGGTGGTAAGAACTGAGCGTCATTTGCGGCATTTAATTAATCCGATTAATTTTAGTTACGCGTTGATAACGTTGGCGAAAAGAAATTTAACAGCAGGCCCTGTGGTTATTCAGGCGATTGGTGAAGATGCAGTTTTAGGTGAGTCACAGCAGCAAAATGAGAAAAATAAGTTATTTATTTTAGT
>DTSI01000059.1:4874-11925 GCA_012965425.1 Methylococcaceae bacterium | reverse complement strand
GAAACGGCACGTGCACAGAATTTTTCTCTAAATGGTTATGCAAGACAAACCAATCCGGTATTAAGTGGTGAGAATATTATTAATTTTAGTGATGTTTCTTCCTGTGGTACGGCAACAGCAACCTCGCTGCCTTGTATGTTTTCTAAATTTAATCGCAGTGATTATTCGCACGCTAAGGGACGCTCCTATGAGAATTTATTGGATGTACTTAAACATGCTGGTATTGGCGTGTTGTGGCGGGAGAATAACTCAGGGTGTAAAGGGGTGTGTGACCGGATCCCAACCGATGAGTTAGCGGCCAGCGAGGTGGCCGAATTTTGTGCAACAGGAGAGTGTTTTGACGAGGTTTTGTTACATAACCTTCAGGCTTATGTGTCGGCGCTGAAAAAAGATACGGTCATTGTTTTGCATCAAAAAGGCAGCCATGGGCCAGCCTATTATTTAAGATATCCTGAGGCCTTTACTGTTTTTAAACCGGTGTGTGCGACTATTCAATTGCACAATTGTCAGCAATTAGAAATTACCAATGGTTATGACAATACTCTTCTTTATACCGATTATTTTTTAGGGCAAGTGATCGACTTCTTAAAACAGAATTCAGCGCAACTTAATACGGCGATGGTTTATCTTTCAGACCATGGGGAGTCTTTAGGTGAGAATAATCTTTATCTGCATGGCCTGCCTTATATGATGGCCCCAGAACAACAAACCCATATTCCGATGTTGTTATGGTTGCCTGATGATGCTTACGGTCAGCGGATGAATCGATCCTGTCTTGAAAAGGGAAGCCAAAGATCTTTATCGCATGACAATTTGTTTCATTCCGTGTTGGGCTTTATGAATGTGCAAGCAAAGGTTTATTCGCCAGAGTTGGACTTATTTGCTAATTGTCAGTTGAACATCTAAAACAATCCGATGCCGCCGGTGCTATTATTTTTTAGAGGCGGTATCGGTAATTTTCTCAGCTATGACAGGGGCTTTTTTAAACGTTCTTATTGAATAACAATGCTGCCAAATTTACCGCTATGGTCTTTGTTCTGTAAAGAAAGTTTAGCGGTCATTTTTAGAGCAATTTCGCGATACATTGTTGCGGCCTGACCATCAGGGTCGTGCGCGACCGTTGGCGTTCCCGTGTCTGCCAGTTGGCGGATATTAATATCGAGGGGTAGGGCGCCCAACAAGGGTACTGCATTTTTTTCTGCCATGGATGAGCCGCCACCGGAACCGAATATGGCTTCTTCATGACCGCATTCGCTACAAATATGAACACTCATGTTTTCCACAATACCTAATACGGGGATGTTGACTTTGTTGAACATGCCTAGGCCCCGTTGGGCATCTAATAGCGCAATATCTTGCGGTGTGGTGACAATAATGGCGGCGGTCACCGGAATTTGTTGCGCTAAGGTGAGTTGAATGTCGCCGGTTCCCGGTGGCAAATCAATTAACAGGTAGTCAAGGTGGTTCCAATTGGTATCTTTGAGGAGTTGTTGTAAGGCATTGGTGACCATGGGGCCGCGCCAAATCATCGGTTGGTCTTGATCAATGAGGTAGCCAATGGAACTCGTTTGAATGCTGAAAGCGATTTTGGGTTCCATCGTTTTTCCATCATTACTCTTGGGGTGACCTGAAAGGCCGAGCATGGTGGGGATGCTTGGGCCATAGATATCGGCATCAAGAATACCGACGTTAGCGCCTTCTGCAGATAATGCTAAGGCGAGGTTAACGGCCGTTGTCGATTTTCCGACACCGCCTTTTCCAGAGGCCACAGCAATTATATTTTTAATATTGGGTTGCAGTTTGAGTGATTTTTGCACGGCATGACTGGCAATTTTATAATCAATACTGATGTCAATAGCGGTAATGCCGCTCAGTGCTTTAAGGGCGTGGTTAATGGATTTTTTGAGTTCGCTCTCATAGCTTTTAGCAGGATAGCCCAATGTTATTCTTAAGCGGACAGTCGTCTCTTTTATTTCAAGGTGTTTAATAGTTTTGGCTGAGATCAGATCTGTTTCCAGATAACGGTCAATGACTGTTTGTAAGGCGGTATTAATAGCGATTTTAAGATCACTTGACATGCTTTGGAACTCCGTGTGAATGAGAGGTTTTTTTAAATAGCGGATAATATTAAGTATTTTACAGGTTAGTGGGTGTTTTGTATGCGGATTAAGTGTTGAGTGCAACATTTTATGTTTGGTTTATGCAATAATTAACGGTTATTTATCAAATAGTTTTTTACACTGTTATTATGTCTGAGAGAACAATTCTTGTTACCAGTGCGTTACCTTATGCGAATGGTCCGATTCATTTGGGTCATTTAGTTGAATATATTCAAACTGATATTTGGGTGCGGTTTCAAAAGCAGCGGGGGCACCGCTGCTTTTTTGTTTGCGCGGATGATAGCCATGGAACGCCTATTATGTTAAGGGCCGACAGCGAGGGGATTAGTCCTGAGGATTTGATCGCGCGCGTTAGTATTGAACATCAAGCAGATTTTAAGGAATTTTCGGTCGCCTTTGATCATTATCACAGCACGCATTCCGAAGAAAATAAGACCTTGTCGACATTAATTTATCAGCGCTTAAAAGAGCAAGGGTATATTTCGTCGCGTGAAATTACGCAGGCCTATGATCCGATTAAGGAAATGTTTTTGCCGGACCGGTTTATTAAAGGGGATTGCCCGAAATGTGGTGCTAAAGATCAGTACGGTGATAATTGTGAAGCCTGTGGGGCGACGTATTCGCCGACAGACTTAAAAAATGCGGTGTCAGTGGTTTCAGGGGCAAAGCCCATTGAGAAAGACTCGGTCCATTATTTTCTGAAATTATCGGGTTTTACTGAAATGCTGCGTGAGTGGATTCATGGCGGTCATGTGCAGGATACGGTTAAGAATAAATTAGATGAGTGGCTTGAACAAGGTCTGCAAGAGTGGGATATCTCTCGCGATGCCCCTTATTTTGGTTTTGAGATCCCAGGAGCGCCGGGTAAATATTTTTACGTTTGGTTAGATGCCCCTATCGGCTATATGGCTAGTTTCAAAAAGCTCTGCGAAAAAGAAGGCTTGGCGTTTGATGATTTTTGGCGTGAAGACAGCACGGCGGAACTGTACCATTTCATTGGTAAAGATATTATTTATTTTCATGCTTTGTTTTGGCCTGCCATGTTAACAGGGGCCGGTTTTAGAACGCCCAGTGCTATTTTTGCACATGGCTTTTTGACCGTTAATGGCGAGAAAATGTCGAAATCGCGCGGTACTTTTATTAAGGCGCGTACTTATTTAGAGCATTTGAATCCGGAGCATTTACGTTATTACTTTGCGGCTAAATTGAGTGCTGGTATTGATGATATCGATTTGAGTTTTGATGATTTTTCGCAACGGGTTAATTCAGACCTTGTCGGTAAAGTCGTTAATATTGCCAGCCGGTGTAGTGGTTTTATTAAAAAGCGTTTTAATAATCAGTTATCGGATCAGTGTGCTGAGCCCAGATTGTATCAGCAGTTCATTGACAGAAATGAAACGATCGCACAGTTGTATGAAGGGCGTGAGTTTGGTAAGGCGATGCGAGAAATTATGACCTTGGCTGATTTGGCAAATCAATATATTGATGAGAAAAAACCATGGGTTATTGCTAAAGCGGAAAATAAAGATCAGGAGTTGCATGAAGTCTGTTCTATGGGCATTAATTTGTTTCGTGTGTTAGTGGCTTATTTGAAGCCAGTGGTACCCGTGTTAGCGCAGGAATCTGAGTTGTTTTTAAAACTAGAAAGTCAACGGTGGCCAACAACATTTAAGCCGTTAACCGGACATACGATTAATCAGTTTAAGCCACTGATGACACGTGTTGACCCGGCCAAAATTGCGGCTGTTGTTGAGGCTTCGAAGGAAAGTATGGAACCGGTTGCGGATGCTGTTGTGGAAAAAAAACATGAGCCGATAGCAAAGACTATTGCCTTTGATGATTTTGCTAAATTAGATTTACGGGTTGCTAAAATCATTAAGGCTGAAGCGGTTGACGGCGCGGATAAGTTATTGCAGTTGACCGTTGATATCGGTGATGAGACTCGTACTATTTTTGCCGGTATAAAGTCAGCCTATACGCCGGAATCTTTAACCGGCCGCTTGGTGGTTGTGGTGGCTAATCTTGAACCACGGAAGATGCGTTTTGGTTTGTCTGAAGGAATGGTCATTGCAGCAGGTCCCGGCGGCGAGGATATTTGGGTCTTAGCGCCAGATGAGGGAGCACAAGTAGGTATGCGAATTAAATAATGCAGGATTATCTGCTTATTTTAGTTAGCACGATTTTAGTGAATAATTTTGTGTTGGTTAAGTTTTTAGGTTTGTGTCCTTTCATGGGTGTTTCAAGAAAGCTTGAAACGGCCATAGGGATGGGCTTAGCCACGACCTTTGTTCTGACCTTGTCTTCTGTTTGTAGTTATATCGCGAACCAGTATTTATTGGTACCGTTAGGCCTTGAATATTTGCGTACCATTGTTTTTATTGTGGTGATTGCCTTTGTGGTTCAATTTACGGAATTGGTCGTCCATAAAACCAGTCCGATGCTCTACCAAGCGCTGGGTATTTTTTTACCGCTGATCACAACGAATTGTGCTGTTTTAGGCGTAGCGTTGTTGAATGTTCAGACACAAAATGGTTTTCTACAATCGGCTTTGTATGGTTTTGGTGCGGCGATTGGTTTTTCATTGGTATTGGTTTTGTTTGCCGCATTACGAGAACGGATTGAGTTAGCGGATATTCCGCTGCCTTTTAAGGGTAATGCGATTGCTCTGGTGACAGCCGGATTAATGTCGATGGCATTTATGGGCTTTGCCGGATGGGTTAAAGGGTAATTAATTGTTTTGGGTTTGCTTAGTCTTTGCTTTTTTTGGGGTGATTTTAGGATACGCCGCGATTCGATTTAAAATTGAGGGTGACCCTCTGGTTGCGGAAATTGAAGCGGTGTTGCCGCAAACTCAGTGTGGGCAATGCAGCTTTCCGGGCTGTAAGCCTTATGCTGAAGCGATTGCAGCGGGAAAGGCTGATATAAATCAATGTCCACCGGGGGGCGAGGCGGGGGTTAAAGCCTTGGCTGATTTGCTCGGGCATGAGGTTAAACCACTGGATGAAAATTTCGGTGTAGCAACAGAAAAAAAAGTTGCGGTCATCGTTGAGGCTGATTGCATAGGGTGCACCATGTGTATTCAAGCCTGTCCCGTCGATGCTATTTTAGGGGCGGCTAAGTATATGCATACGGTTATTGCTGTTGAATGTACGGGTTGTGATTTATGTGTTGATCCATGTCCGGTTGATTGTATCGTGATGACGCTTATTGGCCCGAGTGTGTCGAATTGGCAATGGCCGGAGCCGGTAAACAATAGGCATTAAGACGCATTAACAATGCGGTTGAATTGGTATGGACGGGGTAATGATCTTTAAACGTTGGACTCTTGACGGTGGGCTTGATCTGGATGGGCATAAGGATTTGTCTCGTCAGCGCCCGATCATCAGCACCGCTATTCCTGATGAGCTGGTATATCCTTTGGTGTTTCGGTCTGGCGAGGTTGCTAGGGCTTTGGTTAAAACCGGTGATCGAGTCCTAAAAGGACAAGTCATTGCGGAAACGGTCGGTACCCAAGGTGTTTTATTACATGCGGCAAGTTCGGGCTATATACAAGAAAATGAATTACGTGCGATTGCCCATCCTTCGGGGTTAAAGAGCCTTTGTCTTATCATTGCAACGGATGGTTTAGAGGAGGCCTGCCCCGTAGATGAACCGGTCCATTACACCCAATTATTGCCCATCGAGATCCGTGCCAAAATTCATCAAGCCGGTATTGTGGGTTTAGGGGGGGCCGGGTTTCCTACCGCCGTTAAGATAAGGCCCGAGAGTTCTTGTGCAGTCGATACCTTAGTCATTAACGGTGCGGAATGTGAGCCTTATATAACCTGCGATGATCGATTAATGCAGCAATACCCAGAGCAAATTTTATTGGGGATACAAGTGCTGTTACGTGCGTTAACGATAAAAAAATGTGTGATTGGAATTGAAGAGGATATGCCAGAGGCAATAGACTCGATGCAAAAGGAAATTGAACGTCAGGGTTTTGATCATATCCAGGTAAACGTCGTGCCGGCTCTTTACCCCGCCGGAGGCGAGCGACAATTAATTTATCTGCTGACGGGGCGCGAAACCCCAAACAACAGTTATCCTGTTGACGTTGGCGTTATTTGTCAGAACATTGGCACCGTTATGGCTGTTTATCAGGCGATTTTTAAAGGTCAAGCGTTAATCGAAAGGGTAGTAACGCTTACGGGGTTAGGACTTAAAACACCACAAAATATGTGGGTAAGAATAGGAACGCCCATTAAGGATCTTGTTAGGCAGTGTGGTGGTTACAACGGCTCGATTGAACGATTGATTATGGGCGGTTTAATGATGGGTTTTGTATTGCCGGATGATAGTGTTGGAATTACTAAGGCAACGAATTGTATTTTGGTTGCAACGCCAAGAGAGGTTGCGAAAACCCGTGAGACGGAGATGCTACCTTGTATTCGTTGTGGGGAATGTGCAACGGTCTGCCCGGTTAATTTGTTGCCGCAGCAAATTTATTGGTATAGTCAGGGAGGTGATCATGATAAGAGCCAGTCTTTTGGTTTGTTTGATTGTATTGAATGTGGTTGTTGTGATGTTGTTTGTCCGAGTCATATCCCGTTAGTGCAGTATTTTCGAGCCAGTAAAAGTAAAGCTATTTTGAAACGTCGTGACGATGGGGCTGCTGCCTTAGCCAAGCAGCGTTTTGAGAATCAGCAATTGCGTAAAGCACAAGAAAAAATGGAGCGAGAACAGCGTTTCCGATTAAAAAAGCTAGCGCTCGTAAAGTTGAAAAAAGAGGGCGCAGGCTCAACACCTAACGCGGCGGATAAGTCATGAAATCTTTATGGGTCACCTCGCCGTATTTACCGCCACAAAATAGTGTGAGTAAAATCATGTTTAAGGTGTTGGTGGCGTTGCTACCGGGTATTTTTTTATTGGCATGGTTTTTTGGCTGGGTC
>DTSI01000059.1:0-4858 GCA_012965425.1 Methylococcaceae bacterium | reverse complement strand
TGCTGGGGTGTTTTTGTTAATATTTTGTTAGCTGTTTTAACCGCGTTAATAACAGAAGCTATGGTGCTTAAATTAAGGCGGCGGCCCGTGCTAAAGAGTTTGAAAGATTTAAGTGCACTGTTAACAGCGGTATTGTTAGGTATTGCTATACCGACGGTGGCACCCTGGTGGTTGATTGTCTTGGGGACCGGTTTTGCGATCGTTATTGTTAAACAGCTCTACGGTGGTCTGGGGTTTAATCTGTTCAATCCGGCGATGGCGGGGTATGCCTTTTTGTTGATTTCTTTTCCGCAAGAGATGACGGCTTGGGCTGTGCCGGGTAGTTTAAATGCATGGCCATTTTCAGACATCATCCGATTATTATTTTCAGAGCAATTACCCGAGGCTATAGCGGTAGATAGCATCACGATGGCAACGCCCTTAGATGCAGTAAAAACACAATTAGCGATGAATCAAGAGTCCGATGTTGCGGTTTTTCCTGTTACTGTTGAACAACTCTTTGCGCAGGGGTGGGGGTGGTTGTCATTAGGCTATTTTGTCGGGGGACTCTGGTTAGTTCAACAACGTGTTGTTGCTTGGCAAATCCCTTTGGGTATTTTGTGCGCGTTAGCACTGATGTCGACCGGGTTTTATTTTTATGATGATCAATCGTATAGTACGCCGGGATTTCATTTGTTGGCAGGTGCGACGATGGTGGGCGCATTTTTTATAGCGACCGATCCGGTAACGGCCGCAACCTCACCGCAGGGGCGTTTTGTTTTTGGTTTTATGATCGGTGCTTTGACATACCTTATTCGTGTTTGGGGAGGGTATCCTGATGCGATGGCGTTTGCTGTTTTGTTAATGAATATCGCTGTTCCGGTGATTGATTATTATACTCAGCCTAAGGTTTTTGGAGTTCGGCGTTGATTGAAGGAGTACAGCGGTCTTTGTTGATGGCGTTAATTCTCGGTCTGTTCGCCGTTGTAGGGATTGGCGCAGTGACATGGGTCTTTAATGCAAGTAAAGCTACAATCATTGAAAATGAACGTGCCGCGTTGATAAAACAACTATCAGCATTATTACCTGAGGGATCCTATGACAATGATATTGTTAATGACACTCTGGAGTGGATAGAGCCTGATCTTGCAACGGGAGGTCCGTTAACCATTTATCGATTTAGAAAAAATACGCTGCCAGTCGCGGTTGTTATTCCGGTCGTGGCGCCTGAGGGTTATAACGGTAAAATAAAATTATTAGTGGCGATTACCACAGAAGGCGTTGTTTCAGCGGTACGTGTTGTTGCTCATCATGAAACGCCAGGGTTGGGCGATAAAATGGAGCTTGAGCGTTCGGACTGGGTTAATCTATTTAAGGGGCAGTCACTGGCGTTGTTGCCTGAGTCGCAATGGCGGGTAAAACGTGATGGTGGGACATTTGATCAATTTACTGGGGCGACGATAACGCCTCGAGCCATTGTGAAGGCAGTAAAAAAAACGGTGGTTTTTTTTAAAACGTACGGGGATGAATTATTCCTACCGCTACCCCCTAAGGGTTGGAAGGAAGGATGATGGTGTGGATGCAATACAGTCAATTAATTAAAGAAGGCCTTTGGTCTAATAATCAGGCTTTTGTCGCTTTGTTAGGGTTATGCCCATTATTAGCCGTGAGTAACACCTTGATCAATAGTTTAGGGTTAGGGTTGGCTACAACGATGACCTTAGTTTGTTCAAATGTGACGGTCTCACTGATGCGAAAAGCGATTCCCAATGAAATTCGATTGCCTGTTTTTGTTTTAGTGATAGCATCGATCGTGACGGCCATTGAACTGATGATGAATGCTTACTTTTTTGAGCTTTATAAGGTGTTAGGAATATTTATTCCTTTGATCGTTACGAATTGCGCCATTATTGGTCGAGCGGAATCTTTTGCTTTTAAGAATCCACCACACAAAGCTTTTTTGGATGGTCTTTTTATGGGCTTGGGCTTTACGTTCGCACTCATTATGTTGGGCGGTGCCCGAGAGATTTTAGGGGCCGGCACCTTGTTTTCAGGGGCAACATTAATGTTTGGTGAGTCTGCAGAAAGTTGGACGGTATTCTTATTTGAAGATTATTCAGGCATGCTTTTAGCTATTTTACCGCCGGGTGCCTTTATTGGCTTAGGGTTGTTGATAGCACTCAAAAATAGTATGGATATTCACCGTAAAGCGCATCGAAAGGAATTCAAAGAGCAGTCTGTTGATAAAATTAATTAGTTTGTTTGGGTGTCGTGTCTGTGTGTAATTAATAATGAATCAAGAAAAACGCAAGATTATTTTTGATCGCTTAGCGGTAGCAATCCCGGAGCCTAAAACAGAGCTCCAGTACACTACGGCTTTTGAGTTATTGATTGCTGTTGTGTTGTCTGCGCAAGCAACCGATAAAAGTGTCAATAAAGCGACGGTAACGTTATTTACTAAGGCCAATACGCCGGAGGCAATATTGGTTTTAGGCGAGCAAGACTTAAAAAGTTATATAAAGACTATTGGACTTTTTAATACCAAAGCTGCAAATATAATAAAACTTTGTCAGCGGCTAGTGGATTATCATCACAGTGAAGTGCCGCAAACCAGAGACGCACTGGAAGCGTTGCCCGGCGTGGGGCGTAAAACAGCTAATGTGGTTTTGAATACGGCCTTTGGTTATCCAACCATTGCTGTAGACACGCATATTTTTAGGGTTTCTAACCGGACGCGTATAGCGCAGGGTAAAACGGTTTTGGCGGTTGAAAAAAAATTAGATAAACTCGTTCCTAAACACCATAAACTTGATGCGCATCATTTATTGATCTTGCATGGACGTTATACTTGTATTGCAAGAAAGCCGCGTTGTGGGAGTTGTGTTATAGAGGATTTGTGTGAATCAACAGAGAAAACGATCGTTTAGCGTTGTGCTCTGTCGTAAGCGCAGTTAAAAGCGTTGTGTTATTTACAGCGGTGGTAGATGATTTAAAACTCATGAAAAGTGTCATAATATTCAAGAGCGTTGTGAAAAAGAACATTGGAATAATTTACCCCTAAAAACAGGAGGTATGAGACGCGACAAAAGGACGCAATACAGTTATTAAAATCCAAGGTACAATGTGCTACACCGTACTAATAGAAATTTGTAGAGGATAAGAAATGAAAAAGTTAAATAAAACACCGTTGGCAGTTGCATTAGGTACTGCGCTAGTTTCTTCTTTAGGCGCTACGGCGGTCAGTGCAGAAGTTAATCCTTTTGGCATAAGTGAGCTTTCGGGTGGCTATATGCAACTTGCAGAAGCGGCGACTGAAACGGGCGAAATGAAGTGTGGCGCTAATATGGCGGACATGAAGAAAGATGAAATGAAGTGTGGCGCTAATATGGCGGACATGAAGAAAGGTGAAATGAAATGTGGTGCAAAAATAGGAATGAAAGAAGGTTCCTGTGGAGAAGGTCAGTGCGGCGCTATGATGATGGGCGAAGCGCCTAAAATGCCAACAGAAGGTAAGTGTGTAGGAAAAAGATAATTTTGTCTTTTGATTGACTTATGGATAATCGAGATTATTCGGTTACCGGCGCGGGGCTCGGTTTACGGCGATCGTTTATGCAAACGATTGCTGATAAGTCTCCGGAATGTGTCGATTTTTACGAGGTTGCACCAGAAAACTGGATTACCTTAGGGGGTAAGATGGGTAAGCAATTTCGGGAGTTGACCGAGCGCTTCCCTTTTATTTGTCATGGTTTGTCGCTGTCTATCGGTAGCGCAGATCCATTGGATGAAGTGTTTATTCGGGAAATTAAAGATTTTCTTCAAACACACCAGATCAGGCAATACAGTGAACACTTAAGTTATTGTAGTCATAAGGGCCATTTGTATGACCTTTTACCGATTCCTTTTACCAGCGAAGCGGTTGATTATGTGGCGGGGCGTATTCGACGTGTTCAGGATATTTTAGAGCAAAGAATTGCTATTGAGAATGTCTCTTATTATGCGGTGCCTAGTCATGAACTCACAGAAATAGAATTCTTTAATGCTGTTGTGGAGCAGGCTGATTGTGATGTGTTGCTTGATTTAAACAATATTTATGTTAATAGCATTAATCATGGTTATGAGGCGGAGGTTTTTTTAAGCGCTATCCCCGGTGAGCGTATTGCGTACGCACATGTTGCCGGGCATTATGTTGAATCGGAAGATTTTTTAGTAGATACCCATGGAGCAGCCGTTGTTGATCCTGTTTGGTCGCTATTAATGCAGGCCTATAGTTTATTCGGTATTTTTCCAACGGTGCTAGAGCGTGATTTCAATCTGCCTACTATGAATGAACTTCTGAGTGAGGTTGAGACTATTAAAGGCATGCAAAATGATTATGTCTCTTCAATGCTTGTAAAAAGATATGGCAGATAAGGAAAACACCTTGTCTTTTCTGGATAAACAGGCGGCATTTACCGATTATTTAAGGAACCCTAAGGCTTGCCCAATCCCTGAAGGTGTTGCCCCTGAGCGTATTGATATTCACCGTGAACTCATGTTTAACAATATCAGTAGCTTTCTGGAGACTAGCTTTCCTATTTTACGGTCAATCATTGAAGACGATGTCTGGAAAGAGTTGTGCCAAGATTATTTTCTTGTCCATCCTAGTAAAACACCGTATTTTTCAGAGATACCAGAAGAGTTTTTGACCTATCTCCAGAGTGAACGTATGTTATTGGTGGGCGATCACCCGTTTATGCTGGAATTGGCACATTATGAATGGGTTGAAATGGCATTAGCAATTTCAGTTGATGAGCAGCCGAAAGTGGACGGGCAGTTAATTCAAGAGCCTCTGACAACTGAAATTGCGCTATCACCGTTGGCTTGGCCACTGGCTTATCAA
>DTSI01000058.1 GCA_012965425.1 Methylococcaceae bacterium | reverse complement strand
TAGTCTATGGGCTACTGTTTGGAATCTAAGACGTGTGTTTTCCGTCAATCTTATATGGGTTGTGTATGGAGCATTCGTGACGTTCTTGCGGGTACTTCTGGGGCGTTGTTTGGTATTGTTCATATGGCTTTCCTTGTGGGTTGGGCTGATGGCTACCTGTGGTTTCTTCTCAATAAAATAGAGTCAGGCTGGAATGGTTGTATGTGCTATTAGTGTCCTTTAAATGCACGGGTGGTCATTAGTGGTTTTTAAGGTGTCTATAGGTGTAGCTGGAGGAGTGTTGCATTGAACCTAATGCTCATGGTATTACTAGTCTTAAGGAGAAAGTATGATGGATGACGTAATTGAAGTATGTCCACTGAGTTTTATCTGTGAGCAGACATGGGATGACTTAGCTGAAATTGATAAGGATGGCATTAGGCGTTGTGGTGAGTGCAATACAGATGTGTATAGCAACGCTATGGTAAAAATTAATTTTCTATTTGGGGCGAGAATAAGCAATAAAAAACCCCCACTGGGAGGGCTTTGGTCGCTTAGAAGCGGAGCCTACGAAAAAACAATTTCATTGGTATGAAAAGCATTCAATAGACCTTAGTCGGTTACACTGTAATTTGATTATACATAGGGAGATAATATGGTCAAGAAAGTTTTGGGCTTGGATTTAGGTAGCAATTCATTGGGGTGGGCTTTACTTGAAGAAACCAATGGCTCAGCTAGCAGTGTTATTGATATTGGCAGCCGTATATTTACTAAAGCAGTAGAGGATAAGGTTCCAACACCTAAAAATGTAAAGCGACGAGATATGCGCCTAGGTCGGCGTGTTATACAGCGACGCTCACGCCGCAAGCAACGTATGTTGAACTATCTTGTATCCTTAAAGCTTCTTCCTAGTGAGTTACAAGGAGATACCCAACCTGAAATTATTCTTAATGAACTCGGTGATCCTTATGATCTGAGGGCTAAAGGCTTAGATTCACAATTAACAGCATATGAGTTTGGACGTATATTGCTCCACTTTGTGGCAAGGCGAGGTTTCTTAAGCACCAAGAGACAAGTTGCCGGTGATTTGATTGATGACCCTGATACGATTGTGTTTTTAAGTGAGCTGGATGATAAGCCTACGAAAGATAAAGAAGAGGGGGCGTTTAAAGCGGACATTGGAGAAGTAAGAGCTGCTATTAATGAATCAGAGGCTAGAACATTAGGTGAATACCTGTCTCGCGTCAATTACTTTGTCCGGTTTGACGACAATTAGGATGGCTGGTTGAGTGTTTGTTTTTTACGTCATTTTTGCTTGATGCTTTCTCCTATAGCTGTCGCCATCTACTTCGATGATGGTGGCGTGATGGATGATCCTGTCGATGGCGGCTACCGTCATTAATGTATCGGGGAAGATCTGATCCCAATGACTAAAAGGCTGATTCGAGGTGATGATTAAACTGCCACTTTCATAACGATGAGCAATGAACTCAAACAGTACCTGTGTTTCTGAGTCGGTTTTCTTCACATAGCCAATATCATCAATAATCAGCACACGGTATTTATCCAGACGACTCATGAACTTCATTAAGTTCAGTTCTTGTTTCGCGTGCTGTAGCTGCTGCACCAGATCAGTTGCAGCTAACCATTTGACTCTGATGCCTTGCTCGATCAGGTGGTGACCTAATGCGGCGGCGATATGTGATTTACCAACACCGGAGGGGCCGATTAATAAAACATTGTCCGCTTGCAGCGCCCATTGTGTATTGTCTTTTAAGCCAATGACTGTTTGCTGTATGGATGCGGGCAGTTCCTGTATCTGTAATGTGGCAAAGCTTTTCCCCTTGGCTAATCTGGACTCTCGTGTCCATTTTAAGACGCGGCTATGGAACCGTTGCGCTACTTCCAGTTCGCATAACTGTGATAAATACTCACAATGGGTCCAAGATCGATCTATGGATTGTTGCTGGTAATCTTGATGGTGTTGGTGAAACGCCGGTAGGCGTAACGACTTTAGCATTATGGGTAATGACTCAGACACAACGCACCTCCTGGGTTAACCAGCGGCCGCTTAATAACGCGTCATAACTGACGACGCTATGTTGACGCACCGGGATATCGGGGGGATCAAGATGACGAAGATACCGTGATTGTAAGGTTTTTAAGTCGGGTAATAATCCTTGTTTTGATTCATCTAACAAGCTCATCGCGAGAGGCTCTTCACAGTGATGCTCATGTGCTAAACGTAATAATGTGACGATCCATTTACAAGCATATTTAGGACTAAATTGCTGTTCAGCAAGTAACCATAATTGTTGGTAATTGTCGTTCGGTAAGATATCGTCTCTAAATTGAGAGAATCGAAAGGCCTGCGGCTTGGCCGCCAACGAATGAATTAGGTGATGGTAATTAATTAACCGGACTCTGCCGGTGGGGTCGCTGGGGTACACACGCGTCAATGTGACACACTTGGTTTGCCCCACATAGCAAACGAGCCGATCATGATAAAGGTGTACTTTAATGGTTTCGCCAATGAGTTTTGATGGAACGGTATATAGACCCCGTTTGACGACAATGGTACTGCTGCGAGTGACTTTAACACTCAGTTCTGTGTAATCTATAAAACGGTAGTTGGGTAACGGCTTCAGCTTTGTTTGCTCTTGTGCCAAGCGGCCTTTGCATCGCCGGTTGAGTTTCTTGATGATATGAGCAATAAAGTCACGATACGCATCGACTGAAACGAAGTCATGACTGGCTCTCACCTTAAGAGCCTGAGCAATCCGATGCTTGAGTGTGCCATTGGCTGTTTCTATTGCGCCATTTTCATGACTAACACCTAAGTTATTGGTCGTTGGGGTCATGCCATAATGTTGGCATAGTGCCTCATACGCTTGAGTGAGCTTTTTCTTTTGTGCTTGATTGACATAGGCGGCACTTAAGCTGTCCGTACGGTGCTCTTGAGGTGCTGCACCTAATGCCTGCAAGGCATTTTGCAAGCCATCAGCCAAAGCGCTATAGCTTTCACCTCCGCGAACAATGTGGACATGGCGCCAACCACTAAAGGCCAAACGAAACTGATACAGCAAATGCGTAAATGGCTTTCCATTAATGGTGATTTTACTATTTGGGTGCGTAAAATCAGACAGCCCCTGGTGCCCCGCTGGCACGGATTGGCGAAAAATAACTGCTTTTTGAGGCCCTTGTGTGGCTCGCCAATGCTTGACTCTGCGCTGTAATGTTCTAAGCAACGTCTCAGGGTATTGACCCGGATACTCATCATCGAGGTGCTCCCATAGTGTCATGCCAGTGATATCGCCATCTTGTGATAACAGCGGCTCAAGCTCTGTTGACCATACCGATTCAAAAGGGTCTTTACGTGTTTTCCAATGACGCTTTTTAAGCGTGCAATGCTGACCCTTTTCAATGCGCCTGCCTGAACGGGTACTGATACCCGATTTTGCTGCTGATAGTTCTTGCGAACAACCTTTTTGTCTTTGACTCATGTAATTATTTACCTGTTGTTGAGTGATGTGTGTACCAGACAAGTTATTCCCTCCAAAAATGGGTGAAAATAACTTATCGTCGTATACACTCAACCGGTCAAGATAATTGTCGTCTAACCGGACAGGTTAATTGTCGCCTGC
>DTSI01000057.1:22200-33787 GCA_012965425.1 Methylococcaceae bacterium | reverse complement strand
CATTACTGAACAAAACAATTTAATTTGTTCAGGAGGAGCAACATCCTGGCAAGACCTTACTTCTTACTTAATAAAAAAATTCACTAACGCAGAAAGAGCCCGTGAAATTAATAACTTTTTCTTATTAAACTCACATGAAGATGGCCAAACTCCCTTCACAGACCTATTAAATATTTCTTTTTCTAATGATTTAATTATTCAAAAAACATGCATTTGGATCAATAACAATCTAAATAGCCCTGACTTGCTCCGTACTTCAGTTCAGTTATCTTCTTTAACAGAACGAACCTATAAACGCCGTTTCAAAAAGGCGACGGGGTTATCGCCCCTTGAATATATACAAAATATCCGAATTGAACACGCCAAAAAACAGCTAGAAAACACAAAAAAGAATATCCAAACCATTTCTGAGGAAATCAACTATACCGATGGAAGCTATTTTCGCCGCCTGTTCAAACGTAAGACAGGAATGACGGCACAAAATTACCGAAAACGATTTTCAACACTAAACCCAGCTAAAAATTATTTAAAAAAATGAACCGTGTTAATTATTTTTTGACTATAAAAAAACATTAATTCTATAATGTCACTGTTATTGAAAAATCGGCAAACTAAATTTATTGATTTTCAAATAATTAAAATGCATTTTATTAAGCACTTTTCAGAAAATAATTACCTTCATTTTTTAAATTGCCCCCGATAATTTGCAACCATTTTTGATTTTTTTATAGAGGTAATTTAAATGGCAACAGGCACAGTAAAGTGGTTTAACGCTTCCAAAGGCTTTGGTTTTATTTCTCCTGATGATGGCGGTGAAGATGTCTTTGTTCACTTCTCAGCAATTAAGGATGATGGTTTTCGTACCCTCAATGAGGGCCAGAAAGTCAGCTTTGAAGTAGAAAATGGTCCTAAAGGGCTACAAGCTACGGAAGTTAACTCGCAGTAAAATAAAATTGATATCCAACGGCCCTGAGTCTCGTCAGGGTCATCTCAATCGTCGTAAAAGAAGATAACAGGAGGCTCTGCCACCTCCTGTGGCAGAGCAATGATGTCGCTTTGATAATATTACGTTGAGGGTTCATTCCTTTGGCAAGTCCCTTTGCTATCTAAAAAAAGAAATCCATGCCTTTTTCCAGCGACAATTACATTATCACTTACAAAAAACAATCTACACAAGTGGTAAAAAACCATCAATTTATGTAAGTAATTGCTTACCACTCGCATCAAGTTATACAACGCCCCCCTTGGTTAACGGTTTTCGCCTTTTTTGCTATTAAAAACGCAAGCGACACAAAAAAACTGATCTTTTCTTTGGTTAAAAGAAACTTTTAAAAAACTAAAATGTCAATGGAGTCAGAAGGTAGAGGACATAAGAAGCCTAAGTCCTTCCAATCATCATCCCTCTTGCTTTTCGCAAGAGAAAAGTATGGGTATTTTCGGAGATGGTTATACTTATACACTCTTTGCTCCTTTGGTCATGGCGACCAAAGGAGCAAAACTTAAAATGCTAATCTACTCTTACCTCACATAATGAATTTCCTGTAAATAAAACCATGACTAAAATGTGATAATATAAAAAATTCAGCATTCTTAATTCAGATTTTTAAGATGAATCAGCACAACAGCGAACAATTAGATCTTTTATATGACAAGCGTTTACGTGCTTTTGGGTGGCTGATTCCTCTCGGGTTATTGTTGCTTTCAAGAATGTTTTATGCACAGACTAAAGTCACAGCTATTGTTTGGACAATAGCATTCGCTTGGATGGCATTGACTTGTCTTGTTAATGCTACGCGATGTCAACGTAGACATTGTTTTTATACCGCACCATGGTTCTTGCTGTTGTCCGTGATTACTCTAGGAATTGCACGGAATTGGCCGATTGTCAATCAACTGTCTCTTGATTTATTAGGCTTAGTAGCGGTTATAGTAGTCGTTTTACTGTGGATTCTCTCTGAAAAGCACTCAGGTCGTTACCGAAATGATTCTCTATAATATATAAATAACTCGGTTAAACGTTATTCTCTTGCTCATTATTTTTAAAATAAAAAAAGGTGAACACGATTGTGATCACCTTTGAGCTGTGTAATCCCAGCGGGTTATTTGATAGTAGTGCCGTTTAAGACCCTTTTTTCGTTATTATTAACTGGCTTGTCCGGCCTCAGTCGCGGCGGGAACTTCTATTAATCTTCCTGACTTACAGTCATAAATATAGCCATAAACCGGAATATCTGAAGGCACCATAGCACTCGCTTTAATACGGGCAACATCTTCTAAAACACTTTCCGTTTGCTCTTTGATAGTGAGCCAGTTTATGTATTTTCCTTCCGTTGAACCCGGCCCTTCGCAGCAATCATGCCAGCCATCTGCATCAACGGAAGCAGTTTTTAGACTACTACTTAATAAGTCACTCATGATTTCGTTATTAAAGTATTCCATTCCACAATCGGTATGGTGGATTACAAACCATTCACGGGTGCCTAGTAACTTGTAGGAGATAACGAGTGAGCGTATAGCGTCATCACTGGCGCGCCCACCGGCATTGCGAATAACGTGTGCATCACCTTCCGCTAATCCGGCATATTTAGCAGGATCTAAGCGTGCATCCATACAAGTAAGAATTGCAAAATTACGCCCTGGAGGCATGGGTAATTCGCCTTTATCACCAAAATCTTCTACATAGTCTCTATTAGCACTTAAAACATCATTTAAAATATCACTCATAACTAAGTCCCCTACTATTAATGCATTGTTGTTATCGATATGTCTCTGACCATTCCAATTATACGACACGTTAATGTATGTAAAATTATGTTTTGGTTTAAAGATAACCAACTAAAAGTTTACTATTTGGGCTAATTAGCCAGGTAATTTGAGCCCGTATTATTTAGCGACGACGTGCTATTTAGGATCAAATTCTTTAACGTGGATGAGAAGATAGGTTTTAGGGTTGTATTTATTTTTTATTTTAAGTTATTTACTCTAACTGTATAGAGGTGTTGTGCTTTTATCCCGCGCATCCATTGGACACATTTTCACTTCGTCTTGTTAACGATAGACTCATTACAGCTTTTGATTGTTCCTCCTAAATGTAATCGAATGAGTGTTTAAGTCATGGTAGCCAGTCGCTCTCGCGTATCTTCACGCCTCCCAAACCACTGGCTGCCTCATTTTTTTCGCATAAATGCTCTAATAGTCTTTACGTTGTATAACTTTTTAAAAAAGTTTTAACTGACGAAAGTAAACTATTTCGATTGACTATTTTTCACAGAGGTCTTTTTTATGGGTATTGAGCCCGAAATTATTGGCTATATGGCTGCTTTCTGTACCACTATTTCCTTCTTACCGCAGGCGTATTTAACGCTTAAAACGCGTGATACTGAGTCTTTATCCTTAGGAATGTACAGTACTTTTACCGTGGGTGTTTTGTTATGGCTACTGTATGGTTTATTTATTGCTGATAAGGCGATTGTTTTTTCAAATGCGATTACCTTTGTTTTATCGGTTACTATTCTGGCTTTTAAGATTCACCATACCTTGACTCGTGCCAAGTAAACAAGCGGCACTGTTTTCCAGGTCAATAAAGAAATACAACTCGGGGTTATAGATTTCACCCGAATACCCTATAATGCAACATTTACAAAAGGCAAGCCTCCTTGCAAGACCGCATTTAAACCCTTAATTAGGTACAGTCAGAAATGATTAAAGATAAACAAGATATCATCGAAAAAATACGTGGTAAGAAAGGAATTATTTCTGATATGGATGGGGTTATCTACCACGGTAATAAGTTATTACCAGGCGCCAAAAAATTTGTGGAATGGTTAAAAAATGAAAACAAATCATTTGTTTTTTTAACTAATGCCAGTGAACGTACACCGAGGGAGTTACAGGAAAAATTATCTCGCCTAGGGATTGAGGTCGGACACGAGCACTTTTATACCAGCGCACTTGCGACGGCAACTTTTTTAGCCTCTCAAAAAGAAAACGGCAGTGCTTATATTATTGGTGAGGCTGGTATTATTAATGCGCTCTATGATGTTGGTTATTCGATGAACAATATAAACCCCGATTATGTTGTTATTGGTGATACCCATTCATACAATTATGAAAAAGTAGTGACGGCTTCGCGTTTAGTCCGTGATGGTGCCAAACTAATTGGTACTAATCCTGATATTACCAGTCCTTCTGAGCAAGGTATTATCCCTGCCACAAAGGCGTTGGTGGCGCCGATTGAGCTAGCAACTGGAAAACCAGCGTATTATATCGGGAAGCCTAATCCACTGATGATGAGAATCGCGTTAAAGAAATTAGGGCAACAAAGAGAAGATACATTGATTATAGGCGATAGAATGGATACCGATATCATTGCCGGTATTGAGTCTGAAATTGAGACTTGTCTGGTTCTTTCGGGTTGCGAGACCGAAGCATCAATCAATAATTATCCCTATTCGCCTAATTTTGTTCTTAATGGTGTGCTTGACATCACCTCATAAATCATAACTGTGACCACACAAGAGAATTGATACGATTATTGGATACTGCCCCATACTCGCTTCTGATAAAACCCATGTCACATTAAACCCGTGGGGTTTTTTAGTTTGAATTGGTACAACGGTAAAAAAAGACGTCATGTTCGAAAGGTCTCGTTTAAGGACGAATGATTTATTATGGTCATTTTTTTAAGATGATTATTAATCGTGTCTGGATTAACGCGTAAAATAGGAAATGAATTTTTTAGGATCAGGTTATGGACGATGAGAAAGGCCTTATAGAAGAGCTACTTGGAAATACGGTACAGCTAATTTTTGCGATCATAGGTGTTGTAGTGGCTATAGGTGCAATGATAGGCGTTCTTTTTTTGTGCTGGTATCTTTATGACCGGTATATTGAACCACTCTGGTTTACTTATATTGGTATGTCATAAAGTTTGACTATTCATCAACGTCTACAGGATTAGCGGTGTTTTTGTTTGGGACAAATTGTCGCGCGACAATACACCACATTTTTTCAGCAGTCAGTTACGTTTATAATTGATTCCAGTTTAAGATCTCTTCTTAAATTAGAATTTATTTTATGATACATTATTGTGCGGTCATTTAAATCATTAAGTGACCGCATTTTTTTTGGCCGTTTTTACTGTAATTCCTATAAAAAGACCAAGCAGATTGTTTAAATCAATTGTTAATGAATTCCACTTAGCGTCTAAAACGGATTAATATAAGGGTAATTTCTTACTAAAAGAGGCTGAGAAAATGCGGGCATACCAGTTGTTTGTTTTTCTATTATTGTTTTCATTAACGTCGTTTGCAGATGAGATAGGTGAAGTCAGCACGAAGTTTAGGTTAACATCTCCAAACGATAAAATAGTCATAGAGGCTTTTGATGACCCAGGTATTCCAGGGGCTACATGTTATTTGAGCCGTGCTAAGAAAGGGGGATTGTCCGGTGCTATCGGATTCGCAGAAGATAGTTCAGATGCTTCCATTGCTTGTCGTCAAACCGGCCCTATTCAGTTACCTGAGAAGATTAAAAATGGCGAAGAAGTCTTTAGGAAAAGAACGTCAGTACTCTTTAAATCATTACAGGTTATTCGCTTTTACGATGCAAAGCGTCAGGTATTAGTCTATTTGACCTTTAGTGATAAATTAATTGACGGATCACCGAAAAACTCAATTTCAGTTGTGCCTATTCGAGATTATTAGCCTTAGTCTTTGCTGCGTTATCGTTAACGAATCATTTCTTACGCGCAACAATGACTCCATCACGGGTAGGGTTTATAAAGGTATCAAATGCAGGGTCTTCATAAATCATTTGATTATGTTCTAAAATAGCCTCAGTCCACCCGGGCATAATATCAACAGGATTTTCTAAAACCACGCGCCCATGCCAGAGCACATTGTCGGCAATATAGAATCCACCAGGATTAATCCGCTTACGCGCAATAGTCCAGATTTCAGGGTAATCACCTTTATCAGCATCGTTGTAACAAATATCAAACGTTCCCTCGGTATTGTGAAAGATATCTTGTGCTAAACCGGTTTGAAAATGAATTTTTCTCCAGTGCTCGGTTTCTTGTAGAAAATACTTGGCCTGATTCAGGTTATCAGTATCACCATCGGTACAAAATAATTGGCCATTTGCACTCAGCCCGCGTGCGAACCAAAATGCAGAATAACCATAGCCACTACCAAATTCGAAAATACGTTGTGCGCTGATTGTTTTACTTAGGAATTCCAGAAAAATACCAACCAAGCGATCAACAATGGGAAAATTATTTTCATGGGCAAATTTTTCCATAGCTGATAATACCGGAAGATCCGTTGCTTTTGTTAAAGAGAGCATGTATTTTTCAATTCGTGGGTCAACAGGCGAAAGTAATTGAGGGTTAAGTATGTTAGGAGTGGTTAGTTTACTCATGAGATTTAGCCAACAAATTTTTAATTTTGTTGATACAGGAGCAGCCACTTTAGGAAGAACATTTTACCCAACTATTGCTGCTCAGCAGGCAGTCCCCCTATGGGCGTAGGGGGGATTGCGTTATCTTTGTCAGCAGTGACGCCCTGAGTACGATCTTCAGGTAGCGTCGTATCATCACCCCAGCCCTGTGGTTCGCGCACCGGTGTTTTACGCTCCAATAAATCATCCAGTTGATATTTATCGATGGTTTCATAGGTCATTAAAGCATCTGCCATCGCATGCAAAATATCTTCATTCTCTTTCAGAATTTTCTTTGCTCGCTGATAGTTACGATCAATAACGACCCGAACTTCCTCATCAATAGCCCGTGATGTGCTCTCTGAAACCGATTTGGTTTGCGTTATCGAACGACCTAAAAAGATCTCACCTTCCTCTTCACTGTAAGCCAAAGGCCCCAGTTTCTCAGACAAGCCCCATTTAGTTACCATACTGCGTGCTAATTTCGTGGCTCGTTCAATATCGTTTGAAGCCCCTGTTGTGACACTCTCGACTCCAAAAATCAACTCCTCAGCAATACGACCGCCATATAAACTCGAGACCTGACTGTCTAACTTGCGCTTACTGGCACTGTAGGCATCTTTCTCCGGTAAAAACATCGTGACACCCAAAGCTCGACCACGCGGCATAATACTGACTTTATAAACCGGGTCATGCTCAGGACACAAACGACCGACAATGGCATGACCGGCTTCATGGTAGGCGGTCATCCGCTTGTCCTCTTCACTCATGATCATGGAGCGCCTCTCTACCCCCATAATCAGCTTATCCTTCGCCTTCTCAAGCTCCACCATGCTGACCACGCGTTTATCGGTACGCGCCGCAGTCAATGCCGCCTCATTCACCAGATTAGCCAATTCAGCACCTGAAAAACCGGGGGTCCCTTGCGCGATGTATTTAACAATAACATCATCTGATTTCGGGACTTTGCGTAAGTGAACTTCTAAAATCTGCTCACGGCCCTTGATGTCTGGCAAGCCCACGTTGACTTCACGATCAAAACGACCCGGCCGTAATAAGGCTTTATCTAATACATCCGGACGGTTGGTTGCGGCAATAACAATAATGCCTTCGTGCCCGTCAAAACCATCCATTTCAACCAATAACTGGTTTAAGGTTTGTTCGCGTTCATCGTTGCCGCCGCCTAAGCCAGCACCCCGTTGACGACCGACCGCATCAATCTCATCAATGAAAATAATACACGGGGCATTTTTCTTCGCTTGCTCAAACATATCCCGAACACGGGAAGCACCCACACCGACAAACATTTCCACAAAGTCTGAACCGGAAATAAGGAAAAAAGGAACCTTCGCTTCACCCGCAATCGCACGGGCTAACAAGGTCTTACCGGTTCCCGGCGGCCCCACCATTAAAGCGCCCTGAGGAATCCTACCCCCTAATTTCTGATATTTCGGTGGGTCGCGCAGAAAATCAATTATTTCAGCCACTTCTTCTTTTGCTTCCTCAACACCGGCCACATCATCAAAGGTAATTTTAATTTGATCCGGCTCTAATATTCTAGCTTTGCTTTTACCAAGTCCCATGGTGCCACCTCGCCCCCCTCCCATTCCACCTTGGCGTAGAAAAAAGATCCATACGGCAATTAACAGTAACATTGGAAACCAGGAAATAAAGATTTGCATCAGCATTGATTGCTCTTCTGGCGCATGCGCCTCAATCTCAACACCGTGCTCTAAAAGATCATCAATCAAATGGGCATCATCCGGTGAAAACGTACGGAACTTTTCCCCCGAACGCATTTTACCCTTGATCTTATTGTCATCAATAGTAACGGTTTCAACCTGACCATAAGAAACTGCCTCAAGAAACCGAGAATAGGACAGTGTAGAATTGTTTCGATCCTTAGGAGCAAAACCATTGAATACCGACATTAATACAAACCCGATAAATGCCCACAGTAAAATATTTTTTAACATGACTATAACCTCTGATGATTTGGACTGTTTTAGTCCTCACGAAGTTTCGTTGAAAAATACTGTGAAGCAGTAGTATCTTTTTTTCTTGATGAGCAATGAGAGTATTTATTTGTTAGGAAACCTGAAAGCACGACCAAAAGGGACGATTTATTCAGGAATAGTTGCTTTACATACAACTATAAAAACAATTACGATTTTTAAGATTACCGAATCCTATTGAAGCCAGCATTTAAGCTGGTTTTTTTTAGGTGTAATAGATAACGATGTGTTAACTAAAGTGACCAAATGATGAATGGTGTTAAACAAAAAATGAAACAAACAGAAGAAATACTATGGAATTTAATATGAGTGTACCGTCCAGTTCACCGAGTTCAGAAGATGTTAAAATCATTTTATGGGTTAATGCCGGGGTAACTGTCTTGGCGATGTTAAGTATTGGCTTGGTAATGACTTGTGCTTTTTAAAACGCTCTAGTTCTGTTTAACGGTGCTTGTTTTTGATCGGGTTTAGCAAAAATTAGTAGAAAAAATATTTTAATTTGTTTTTTGTATCCCTATCACCTTAATGTTGCCCATTCCAATATAGGCACCCACTGCAGTGATCAAGAAAATAAACTCACACAAAAAAACGGTTAACAATGGCAATATCGCCTCACCCTTCACGATTGCTCCATATCCTATTTAAATTATCAACATATTAAAATAAACCTAAACTAAAGCTATAGAGGGAAAGGTAACTCATTTCCTTTTCAATCCTTCATTTCCTATCGTTAAAAACATTCCCCTAAAAATACGACGGAACGACACGGTCCTCTCATAAAACTAACATTAAGAAGATATCCTTTCAAAAACCACAGCTTTTCAGCATCATTACCCTTAATTTTTCCACAGAAGCTGTGTATAACTTTGTGGACAAATTGATCATAGAAACCCCAATACCCTAATAAATATGACAAAGGATCAAACTGGCCATTTTTTATGAAAAACCAAGAACACATATAAATCAATAACTTACATAACGAAACATGCTAAAACAATAACTTATACCACTTGCCATAGAATCAGGTTTAAGTGTGCTAAGTATCTGTGACTAAATCTGTATTCTATGGCTTACAAAAAATGCCCCTTTATAACTAACAACCACTATAAAAAACTACTAAAGAAAAATTTAATTATTTTTTACCCGAGTATTGAGCAAATCTAACTTTAGGCGTAGGATCATAGTTGCCTTGTAACAAATTGCTAGTTCTAATTTTTAATTTTCTTTTAACGTTAGGAGAATGATTAATGTACTGTCAATACGAAACTAACCTCATCAATCGGAAAAAACTCAACGAGTTATTAAGTTGGTTCAAGTACAAAATAAATACTGACTACGAGGTTGTTCAGGAGAGCCATAATGATTTTTATGTGGTTTTCCGCGATCTAAACGAAAAAAACATTATACTGGTCAAAGATAAAATCAAAGGGTCCTGCCTACTAGCCACTTAAAAAAATTAAGCCATAAATTTCATTTAATAGCATCAATATTACAGACAATATTGATGCTTTTTTTCTACTGGCCAGCCCTTTGTTCGAGGAAGTTCTCAATATAAATGCCGCCAATAAATATTTTTCGAGAAAAAACTTTTATTTAAAGCAAAAAAAAATGCAGCCCCTCTATTAAAGGAGACCGCATTAAAAAATTCATTCATGTCGAATAAGACAAATTTAAGGAGAATCTAAAATTCTGAGTTCAGTTTATAGATTAATAACCCTTATAGGAATGTGACACAGTGTCGCGCGACAAATTGTCACAGGGTAAATACCCTATTTTTAAAATTCACCCCTAAATTCCAATCCTTTTTCTAAAAAGATCTATTGATGACAGCAAAATCATTGCAATTTGACCAAATCCATATAGAAGTTGCCCGAAATGCCTCCGATGACTTCAATCTCTTTCACGACAAACATAAATGGCTACAAATCACCCATAATCCCTTTAAAGGCCCCATTGTCCTAGGCTATCAACTCAATACTTTAATTGAATACCAAATACGTTTATACCGAAAAGCCCAGCATGAAAATAAAATTATTGCCGAAAACAACTTACGATTTAGTAACTATCAAATAACTTTTGTTAACGCTCTTCGAACGGCAACACCGTTTAATCTGGAAATCAAAAAGACACTCATAAAAACTATTCCTAATTTAACCTTAGGTAATCGTATTTCCATAAAATCAGGCGAGGAAACTATTTTGTTAGGGTTTAAAAAAGAAACCCAACAACCTCTATTTCTTGGAGAGGCAACTTTTAATGCATTACCTGACTTATCGGGTATTCCCGATAAAACACAAGTTCCAGGCACTGAGTATTTTCTTAAACGAAAAATTTTAAACAACGGTAACGTCAAGAACTTTCTTTCAGCTTCTTTGGTTGAACAATCAGATTATTTTGATGAGCTAACCCATCTGGCAAAATATCCCGAAATATTTCCTTGTAGCTTAGCATCAGGAGCACTCTTAGAAAAAGCGCATCTAGAAAACCATGACTTCAAACGAAATCCTATGGTTTATACCTCTCATGAAATATCAGTAGACCGTAATCATTTAAAAACACTTAAAAATGGCCATGTACTCGCTATTTTAGTTAAACAACACCCTGAATCTGAGGCCAACACACTCAACCAAACAAACATCAAATTACGAACCTATGATTGCTTCGGTTTACTCCAAACTAATAAGGTCTTATTTAGACTGACCATGAATCTTGTCCCACTAGAGGGCATTCTTAAAACGTTAAGAAAAAAAAGCTGAACCTAACCATCGCAAAAAGTTAATATCATACGACATGAGTCTAACAATTGGACAATTAGCTAAACAAGCGGGCGTGACTATTGAAACGATCCGCTTCTATCAAAGGAAATCACTGCTCGTTGAGCCGAAAAAGCCTAGTCATGGCTTTCGCCATTACCCTCAAGAGAGCATTGCTCAAATTCGTTTTATAAAACGAGCTCAAAAATATGGCTTTTCCTTAAAAGAGATTTCAGAGTTACTTTCAATACATACCCACCATTGTGAAGAAATAAGAAAAATAGCTGAACTAAAGTATCAACAGATTGATACTCAAATAAAAGACTTAACTATTCTCCGTCATGCACTTAACGACATGATTAAACGTTGCCAAAATGAACC
>DTSI01000057.1:0-22188 GCA_012965425.1 Methylococcaceae bacterium | reverse complement strand
ATGCTCACTCATTGACACATTCTTTGAAGACGCATCATAGAAAAACAACCAACAATGACTTGCTTCCCTACTAGTCACCTTCACTGAAAACTTAGATAGTAATGAGCAAAAACTCACCCTAATATTTTAAAACGATACGCCTGCTTGAACCCATAACACCTGCTTATCGGTTTTATGGGTTTGAGCATCATAGTAAGCATATTTGGTGAGCAATTTGTAATGTTTTCCCCATTTCTTAATCGCCACAAAATCATACTCCTGCCCATAATCCACCTGCCCGGTATCATCATCAAAGTCATGATAAACAGCCATTAAGTTAACACCCATTACACGTGTACTGACAGAACCATAAATATCTCTTATACCTGCGCTGGGTGTGGATAAAAATTTATCAGCCCAACCCTGATGCGCATGTAAGGTTGCCAGCGGAGTTGAAAAACCATAACCATCTCGACCATCTAATTGTTCCCAACCCACTTTGGCCGTTACATTTAATGCCGAACCCCCGAGGACTAAATGGAAATAATTCAAACCCCTAATGGCGTTAGGGTTATTCGCATGATCACTCTGGTTAGCATATTCAACGGTATAAAGCGCTCTAAAAAAATCAGAAAATTGATAACCTCCATCAAAACGAACGCCGTGTGTTTGTGTTGACTTTACGTTATCTGCAGCATTATCGTTATAGTGCAACCAATACGAATACCCCACCAATGTACCGAACCTTGGAACGGTGTAACCAACATGAATAAACTGCGAATCCATTTCCGTACTGAGTGATTTAACATCCTGGATTTTCGTAATATAACCCGCAGTTATATCCATATCAGGAAAAAATGAACTGGTTAACACCACTGCATCATAGGTCTGCTCCATTTGACGCCAACCGACATTACCGATAAACCGATCATTATCTAATTTTAGCCTTTGCCGACCCATCTTGAGGTTACTCTCAAAAAAATGATAATTAACCCAAGCTCTAT
Source organism: Methylococcaceae bacterium (assembly GCA_012965425.1). GTDB lineage: Bacteria > Pseudomonadota > Gammaproteobacteria > Methylococcales > Methylomonadaceae > OPU3-GD-OMZ. The sequence continues at coordinate 21,205 of DTSI01000057.1, read as the reverse complement.
TTAACTCATGTTGTTGTGGGTCTGCTACCGTTTCATAATGAGTCTTGCCATTTCTAAGACTGTTATAGGTATTGGCGCCAAAATCTTGATTGCCTTCATACTCGGCATATAACTTCAAGCCTTGAAATGTTGGTGTTAAGTAACCTATTCTTGACCGAACGGTAGACGCATTTCCTACCGATTTTCCGGCGCTATCCGTATCAACATGTTCAAACCGATAATTTAAATCCACCTTAATTTGACCATACTTTCCTTTATCACCCACCTTTAAAATATTTTCAACAGACTCATTAAAATCAGTCACTTCAAAGCAATAAAGCAATGGCGAAAATAATGGTAACGCTATTAAAATAAAGAGCCTAGCTAAGCTAACTGTGAAAATATTTATTTGTGCCACCCGTTCTAATGCAATCAATTTTGTTCCGTTATTAATTACGTGACCTACCGACATTATCGAAAAAACTTTAGCCTAAATATCAATCACTTTTTTAAAGCGACTGACTACTCCAAGATTTAAGCACTTGAACCCACTCAGGGCGATCGTTTAAACAAGGAATTAAAGTCAGCGAGTCACCGCCTGCGTCCTTAAAGACATCTTGACCTCGTATAGCAATTTCTTCCAGCGTTTCTAAACAATCCGTCACAAAAGCCGGGCAAATCACCAATACCTTTTTACAACCCTCAGTGGCTAAATCTCGCAAACGATCTTCAGTATTCGGCCCTAACCATTTTGCCCGCCCAAGACGCGACTGGAAAGCGACTGAATATTGCTCAGGCAATAAACCTGCAGCCGCCGCAAAACATTCTGTGGTCCTAAGCACCTGATGGCGATAACAACTTTTATGAAAACTACTTTCGGTGTTACAACAATCAGCCTGTTGTAAACAATGTTGCCCTGAAACATCGAGCTTGGTTATATGTGACTCCGGAAGCCCATGATAACTGAAAACAATATGATCGTAAGGATTCTCCAAATAAGGTCTCGCACTATTAACTAGGGCGGTAATGTAAGCAGGGTTTTCATAAAAAGGTTCAACCACCGATAACTTAATAGTCAACTTATGCTTGTTAATAACCCGTTGAGCTTCTCGAATAGAGGTTGTCACTGTACTTTGTGCAAAATGTGGATATAAAGGGATAAAGAGTATCTCCTCAATTGCTACAGATTCCGCAATCGTTAATATTTTTTCCTCTATGCTTGGCTGACCGTAACGCATAGCAATCTCAATGGGTATGCTCAACTGTGCCTGTACTTTTTCCCGCAATTGATTAGAAAGAACAACCAATGGCGACCCCGTTGGTAACCAAATACTTTGATAGGCTTTTGCTGAAGACTCGGGTCGCGTTGGCAGCACCAACAAACTAACCACCAGACGTCGTAACCACCACGGTAGTTGAATCACATAAGAGTCCATTAAAAACTGGTTGAGATAGCTTCTCACTTCTTTCACGTCAGGTTTTTCAGGCGAACCTAAATTCACCAACAGAACTGCTCTTTTTGCCATAATTTTGATTTCTCAACTGAACGCATAGCGCTTAAATTAATATCTTTACCATTATAATTATTTACTTAAAACAGTACCAACTAATCCAACCTCTATCACTATTAAAGCGCCTTAAAAAAGCCCCTTGCAACAGACAAAGCATCAACTAGCTTTGTGGTGTTATCTGAACTTTTTAATAACGATAGATATTTTAACCGATGAACAATAGGTGCTAGGTTGAGAAATAGCCCGCATATTGACAAACATATTACGCCTTCGGCCCAGTCTTTCTGGATGCCTTTTAAACAAAATTTACATAATTTTTTACTACTGGGTGTACTCTTTGGACTCTTTTTTCCCATGGGTGCAATTTTTATATTATTAAGCCAAAGCAATGAATGGACCTTACAACAGTTCCTGATCATTCACCATGAAATGCCTCTACTTTGGATTATTGAAACAGCGCCTTTATTCTTAGGATTAGTAGGCGCATTAGGCGGCTATCAATTAGACCTGAAAAAATCTAGTCACTCAGAAACAGACACCCTGACCCGACTTAATCAAAAATTATCTAAACAGCTCAGCATTATTTTCTCTTCTTCTCTTAATGCCATCATCATCGCGGATAAAGCGGGTAATATTATAATTTTCAATTCGTCTGCACACGATATATTTGGGTTCGAGCCAGACGAAGTTATTGGAAAAAATCTAACTAATACCATTATTCCTGAGCAATTTAGAGACATGCACGTAAGAGGTCTTAAAAAATATCTAGAAACCGGTCAACACAATGTCTTAAAAAAACGTATTGAAATTGAAGGATTACATAAACAAGGCCATTGTTTCCCTGTTGAAATGGAAATAATTCCTATAATAGATCAAGAAAATACAGTCTTTTGTGCTTTCATCAGGGATATCACTGAACGCAACCATCAACAAGCAGCACTTAAAGAAGCAGCGGATGATTTAAAAAAAGCAAATGAGCGATTAATTAAGGGAAAAAAATCAATTGAACAAAAAATAGAACAACGAACGCAAGAACTTAAAATAGCTAAAGTTTCCGCTGAAACATCTGAAAAAATCAAATCAGCCTTCTTAGCCAATATGTCTCACGAAATCCGCACACCCATGAATGCCATTATTGGGATGACATATTTAGCCTTGCAAACGGATTTATCAGAAAAACAATTCAACTATATAGACAAAGTTCATAGTTCGGCCAATAATTTACTGTACCTTATTAACGATATTCTAGATTTTACCAAAATTGAAGAAGGTAAATTAGAGCTTGAAAATTGTGCGTTTACTATACAATCGGTCATAGAACATCTTACCAATACAACAAACTTTCTAGCCAAAAATAAGGGTATAAAAATATCAATCACTATTGATCAGAATATACCCGTCACGCTGCACGGCGACCCATTACGGATCGGACAAATACTCATTAATTTAGTATCAAATGCGATAAAATTTTCACCTGATCATTCCAATATCTCCGTTTCCCTGACACTGATTACTTTAGACGACTCTCGTGTACAAATTCAAGGCTCCGTCACTGACTCGGGAATCGGCATGACACAAGATCAAATCAATTCACTATTCCAATCATTCGTACAGGTTGACTATTCTAGCAGTCGTAAATTTGAAGGTACGGGGTTAGGATTGGCTATTTGTAAGAAACTAACAAAGCTAATGAATGGCGAAATTTGGGTTGAAAGTAAACCTAACCAAGGATCTACTTTCAGTTTTAACCTCTGGTTAAAACCCGGACAACGCCTAGAACGACGCGCTGATTCAAATCGAAAAAACAGGGATTCTCTGGAAATTTATACTCCAGATAACACAAGCATCCTCAATCAGCTCAAGGGACGTAAAATACTGTTGGTTGAAGACAATGACATTAACCAAGAAATTGTCATTGAATTATTACATAAAGCTGAAATTAAAGTCACTCTTGCTAATAACGGACAAGCAGCTATTGACTGCTTTAATACTCAATCATTTGACCTGGTTTTAATGGATATTCAAATGCCCATCATGAACGGTTATCAAGCCTGTGAAGTCATTAGAGATATGCCAAGCGGTAGAGCTATTCCTATTATTGCTATGACCGCTAATGTCATGTCAGAACAACGCATGTTAGCTAGGAAAGCAGGAATGAACGACTACATATACAAACCCATAATACCCAACAAGATGTTCCATATACTTCAAAAATGGATCAACACTGCCGATAAAGAACACTCTAAGAAAGTGACTGAAAATAAATCAACGACACCCTTCTATTTATATGGTATTGATACTTCCTTCGGGTTAGAACTGATTCAAGGCAATACCACCCTTTATCACCGTCTACTAATAAAACTCCGTGATCGTCTTGAAACATTTACATCAGAATTTTATGCCCTTGAGAATGACACTAAAGCACAAGAAAGACATGCGCACACGCTTAAAGGCGTTGCCGGAATTTTGGGTGCTAAATCAATTAGTGAACTAGCAGGTGCATTGGAGTTGACCTGTAAAAACAACACGAGCCAAAAAGACATTGCCGATCAATTAACTAAAATGGAAGCTTTAATACCCCCTGTTCTCCAAGGACTCAATCAACTTCGTGATGCCATCAAACGAACAAAAGATAATGATTAACTGACGTTAAGAAATAACACCCCAACCTAATTTACCGCATCTGCTAGCCCAATTGTTGAAAATTAAAATAACTTTTTTTTAAAAAAAACTAATTATTTCTTAATAAAGTGACGATAGACTAAATGAGGGGTTTTTTTCTTCTAACCCCACCCTTGACTTTTTTTAGTCTGACTCGGTTTACTGTCGTAATATGAAAATATACTAGAAAACCACTTAATCGCAAAAAGGATCATGGGAAAAACAACTGACCAATACATTAAATTACCCAATTTAATTTTCATTGTATTATTCATCAGTAGTCAGCCAATATTAGCCGTTGATTTACCTTCTGGCGTTTTAACCGAATGGTATAGCGAGAGCGTTAAAAAATCAGAGGGGTATCACGAAGCGGGGGTTAAAGAAGGCCTCTGGACCCAATGGCACGCCAATGGCGTAAAAAAAATAGAAGGACACTATGAGGTGGGTAAAAAAGATGGACATTGGACCCAATGGTATGACAATGGTTCAAGAGAGTCAGAGGGTTATTATACCAACGATTACAAAGATGATCTCTGGACAAGTTGGTATGAAACTGAGGCGGTCGCCGATATTGAAATAGACAAGACTAATTATCAAGTCACCACGACACTTACAAATACAACCGGAACCGCTGCAGTTAGTATTTCTGGCCCCTCAATCGTTGAAGAAGGTGAAACAACAATGAATTACACCGTTGCAATAACTGACACACAAACAACTGATGTTATTGTCAATTTAACTTATACGGGCACAGCAACTGCAGGGGGTACTGATTATACCAGTATAGCCAATATCACTATCCCAGCCGGATACACAGGAGCTACATTTAATTTAGTTACCGTTAAAGATAACTTATTAGAAAACATGTCCGATGGTTCAATAGGGTCTGAAGATATTATTATTACCATTGATAGCACTAGTTCGGCTAGCGTTGGCATTGATGGCGACCAAAACAGTGTAACCACCTTGATCACAGATGAAGCGTTGACCACAACCACCATCGGCCAAAAATCTTGGGTTAGTATTTCAGGACCCCTGACGGTTAATGAGGGCGAAACCACAAGTGATTATACAATCGAAATTACTGAGCCACCAACAGAAGATTTGACTGTTGAATTTACCTATTCAGGTACGGCGACCCAAGATACCGACTACACCGGCAAGAACAGCATTGTTATCAAAAAAGGCTATAACTCAGCCACTTTTCAATTAGTGACTCTTGATGATAATGCACCTGAAAGCATGGTCGCTACAGATGGATCTGGCGTATATTTCGGATCTGAGGATATTATTTTAACAATTACTGGCATCACTAGCAGAGCCTTAGAAACTATCGCTATAGACAATGACCGAAATAATATTTCCACCATAATTTCAGATCAAGGCACTGTCTTTGAAGCCAGAACGCCTTTGCTAACCGCAGCCACAACGGTGAGTCTTACAGGGCCAACAACTGTTAATGAGGGGGACGTCACAACCGATTACACCGTCACGTTAACTCAAAAAACAACCCAAGATACTACTATCAGTTTAAGCTATTCAGGATCGGCGATAGAGGGAGCAGACTACACGGGCGACAGTAGTGTGGTTATTTTAACAGGAGAAACCACTGCGACTTTCACGTTATCGGCACTTGATGATGCACTGGTTGAAACAGATGAGTCGATTATTGTCTCCCTTACCCCTCTCAGCGGTGGTGGAGAAGAGCGTAAAAAATCAGAATTTAACTATGTAGAAGGCAAAAAAGAAGGTGCTTGGCGTGAATGGTATAATGATGAATTCAGCATGCTAAGATCAACCGGTTACTTTCAAGCCGATAAAGCGGACGACATTTTTACCCGTTGGCATCAAAATGGCAATAAAAAAGAAGAAGGCTATTTTCGTTTAGGCCAAAAAGATGATCTTTGGACGACATGGTATGAAAATGGCAATAAAAAAGAAGCAGGGTATTACAGTGCTGATAAGAAGGATGATCAATGGATCACTTGGTATCAAAATGGTCAGAAACAACAGCAAGGCTTTTATCACAAAGGCCGTAAAGAAGACCATTGGACTTTTTGGTATGACAACGGCGATAAAAAAGCAGAACGGGACTATTAATTAAAAAAAGCAATCCATCAGGCCGTTCTCATAACGCCTTGCGTTTTGAGCGCTATTCGTTAATCGTTTTCCGTTGAAAAATAAATTGGTAGCCTATCATGCCAACAATCATCGCACTAACAACAATCAGCGGATCATAGAAACGAACCCCTAAACTAGCAATAGCAGGACCCGGACAATAACCAATTAATCCCCAGCCGATACCAAACAATAGTGCTCCTAAAATTAAAGCGCGATCAATAACCGTCGTTTCAGGCAGATAAAACCGAGTCTCTAAAAGCGGTGTTTTAATTAAAAAGATCCTCCGATAAAGCAATGTTGTCGTCACAACCGCACCGCCCAGTACCAAGAGCAAACTCGGATCCCATTGTCCAGTCACATCGAGAAAATTCAGAACTTTGTCAGGATTGGCCATTTGTGACACCATCAATCCGATACCAAAAATAAAACCAGACACTAAGGCCGCTAAAATTTGTTTCATCATTAAGACCTAAATTAAATGCCGCAACACATAGACCGTCGCCATGCCGGTAGAAAGAAATATAACCGTCGCGATCAGTGACCGTAAAGAAAACCGCGACAACCCACACACACCATGGCCACTCGTGCAACCACTGCCCATAGCGGTGCCAAAACCAACCAATAGACCGCCCAAAACTAAGATAATCGGCGAGGTATTTTCAGCCGGTAAACTTTGCGTAGGCACTAGGGTCTGGTAAGCCAAACCTGCCAAGGCTAAACCGATAACAAAAGCCACTCGCCAACTGTTATCTAATACCGTTGAGGGGGTTAATAAACCTTTAAGCATACCGCTAATTCCAGCAATACGTCCGTTTAAAAGCATGAATAGACTCGCTCCTAAACCAATGAGAATACCACCGAAAAGAGCGGAATAAGGGGTAAAGTTTTCCATTGTTAAATTAAGCGTTATACGTTGTGAATTAAAATTTCCAAGAATACCCAATCTCAAAGGCATTTTGATACATGGATAAAGATCCGGGCACACCAAAAGCGGTTTGTTCACTACTGACATGTTCTTTGAAGGCATGTTGATAAGAAAGATTCCACTCGCCAAATTCACTGGGGCTATAACTTAAACCAAAAGTCATGTGTTTATTGGTAACCGCAGGGGCAATGACATTAAACAACAACTGGTCGCCACCAAACGGACGGTCGTTCCAACTGTAACCAGCACGTAAGGTGAGATCCTGATTAACTTCATATTGCAGACCGATCCGAAAAACATCAATGTCATCCCAACCAAAACCAATGCCGTTATCAGCCCCTAAAACAGACTGACCTACAGGAATAGCGGGACCCAGAATAGGTCCTTTATTGGCAATCGACTTGACATCACCATAGAAAATTCGTTCATAGTCAAAACTTAAGGTCAGGTCAGAACGTGGATGCAGAGCAATCCCCGTTGTAAAATTAGCCGGAATATCAAAACCGCCATTTTCGGCAAACAAATCGCTGTATTGGTGAAATTCGGTCATATAAATCTTACTTGAAGCCGATGCCCCCAGCGTTACCATCGGGTGAACTTGTCCAATCCAGCCGGCACGAACACCTACCCCGTAAGCAAAATCATAGGCTCTATTCGTTAAATCAGTGCCGGTCTGGTTTTTCGTAAATCCTTGGAAATTACCCAGCCCCTTCGCTTTAAAATATTGCACACCAATTAAAGGCGCTACTCCAAAACTATGCTCCGGCGTTATCTGATAACTCAATGTGGGTGCGATAATCCCTTGGCCCATATCAATCTGCAATGTGCCAGTATTAGCCATGCCTGTTTTAGTTCCTGTTGGAACTGCCGCTGCAGCAGCCCCTCCTCCTTGTTGTGCGGCACCTAGGACGGCATACGTTTCATCAAAAATATTACGCGTGTAGGTCGTGTTCATACCGCCATTGGCATAAAAAGAGATGCCCCAACTGAGTTGGTCGTTCAGTTGGTACTTAAAACCGCCATTCGGAATTACAAAAAAATCACGCTTACTTTTTTTACGGACTTCAAAGCTACCGCCAACCACACGCGGGTCTAATGAAGCCTCCCGAATCGGGCTGAATAGCATTAATGAGAAATCTGCCCGTTCTTCTATTAATGACATGCCTGCTGGGTTAACGGCAGAAGTGGTGGCATCTTGTGGCGCGGCCACAACGGCACCGGCCATACCATTTGATTTAGGCCCATAACCCAAGGCAAAATAGCCGGTAGTCGCTGAGGCTTGTGATGCTATTCCCAATAAAATTAAACTTAAAAAAACAACTAAATTATTTTTTACAGTCATGATCCTCATCTTTGGTCAATCGTTTTTAGAACCCGTCAGGAGAATGAAAAGGTTATTTTCTGCCAAAGCATTAATAACTTCCAAAGGTTATTACCCAACACCATTCATAATGGTTCAGATTGTACCTATGCCAGTCGCTTTAACAAAGGGTTTTTACAATTTCTCACCCACTCATTACTGACAACCTTCATGTTAAGAGGTACTTACCTATTAGTTTAGTAGCCAACAATAGGCTTATAGCACTCTTGAAATCAGCTTTGCCTTGCTATATTCTGCTACTCACTTATTAACAAAAATGGTACCTTTCATGAAATATCTGAGCCTTGTTCTCATCATGCTATCAAGTACGGTCATGGCTGAAGAAATTTATTTTTGCTCTGATAGTAGCGCTAATGGTTTTAAGCAAAAACAAGGACGCTATAAACCAACAACCTTTGATCCAAAAAAGTTTGGCATGAAATTGCTCGATGATGGCCATATAGTCATCAACTCCCCCTCTATGGACAACGCCGGACTTTATAGCTGTATTAAACCGATACGGTTTACGCCCCAAACGTTAAGTTATGATATTTCTACACGTTGGAAATCGTGCGCATCGTCGAATGGCTATCTATTCAACTTCAATTCAAACAATGGCCGCTATGTTTTTGCTAAAGGTTATGGTTATGTATTTTCTGATAACGACGGGGATTCCGTCGCAATACGGATAGGCATTTGCACTAAAAATTAATGCCTTTACTAAATCTTATTTTTTACAACAAATTAAGGTTATTCACCCTACTTCTTTTTAATGGTTAGCTTACTATCAAAAGTACCATCTCCCGTTGTATCCTCGGCTATCGTATCTAAACGACCATCATGATTGGAATCAATAATAATAGTATCTATTTCACCATCCCCAGTCATATCAACGCCAACGGTATCAAGCCTACCATCATCATTAGTATCAATACTCACGGTATTACTTAAATCACCGTCAATTCTTCCTTTATCAAAAGTCTCTTTAACTTTTTGAATTCGATCAGCGCTAATTAAAGAATCATTTTCAGTACCTTGCTTATCTTTCCCCATGACACAGACCTGATAATTTTTAAAACTAAAAAGGTAAGTGTCACACTTAAAGATAAAACAAGTCAACAAAAAAGTTAGCGGCCATGGCCATCGGGCTAAACGAGCAAAAAATTAGTAATCACTGCCCGGTCACACAAAAAAACAGACTATAAGACGATGCCTCCCACCCAACACTTGCTAAAGTGCATCCCCTATAAACCAAAATACTTAACTACAGATTAAAATCTAATCAACTATCGCCTTAATACAGGCATGACCGGTCGTCGTTCTCCCCAAGAAGTTGGTGATTTTCTTACTAAATCAGCCGCTCTAAAATCAACCTTGAGAAACAACCTTGCCATCTCGTGAGATAACTCAGCCAACCCTATTTCCCACGCAATCGTTTTTTTAAAATATATACCTTCCGCAGTTTTTTTGTGAACATCACGCTTAGCGCTCAAATCACTCATTTTATGCGTATATTTACCAAAAATATGAAGGGTTTTTTCAAACCTCCTCATTAACTGAAATTCCTTATCACGTTCTTTAAGCGCGTCAGTTGCCCTTTTTTCGTCTTCTATTTCCAACGCTAACGCAATACTTTCACGTTTAAGTTCAGCCAGTCTGTTTTTATCCTGAACATCAATTTGATCGCCGGTAAATCGGTAACCACGATCATTCATCTCAATGACAAATCCCATATTAAAATGGGTCTCATTAGGCCTACTAATTTCTCTTACAAAGACTCTTTCGCTAGCGTCTTTTTTCTCATAACTATAAGGTTGGGTTGCTTTCGATAATTCTTGATACACACCCTTCTGCCGCAGGACCTTACCTTTAGCGACCGGCATATGGGAAAACACTGACCCAAACTCTTGAGGACTCACGTTTTAACCTCTCTACTATCGATGCTAACTAACAAAAACCACTTCACTTACCAATAAGTCGACAGCGATAGCACAATCTTTATTCACCCTGTTACAAAAAAACCCCTTCTCAATAAAAATTTAACGTTACTACCCTACCCCCTTTATTATCACCCTGTGTTATTGATCTGTTTATTAATCATTAACTTATGTTCCATAACGCTCACACTAAAACACCGAAACCAACACGTTATTTTCATTAACCGTAGTGTATTGCGCTTTTAACTGATATTCATTTAGTATGGTCTTTCCATGTTTTAATTCCGCTAACGTGCTCATTGCATCTAAAAAACAACCTTAACCCCAACAACAACCAAACACCGCCAATAAAACCTTAACCCTTAACTCTTTTTTATAACTAACATCTAGCAAATGAACGTAGATAGAATTTTAACCCGCGCAAAGGCTCATACAAAAAAGGGTGAATGGAATAAAGCGCGAGCGCTTTACACGTCACTTTTACAAACATTTCCCAAAAATCAACAGGCAAAAATAGAACTCAAAAAGTTACCCAGCAATATTATTCCAAATACCACACCTGATTTAACACAAATACAAATTGACTCAGTCGTTGCGCTTTATCACGCCGGAAAAACAGATCAAGCCTTGGAAACCTTAGCAACACTAACAATCAACTTCCCTACTGTCGCTATTCTCTTTAATATTCAGGGGGTTTGTTACGCAGATCGGCAACAATTCGACGCTGCCGTTCAAAGTTATCAACAAGCACTTCAAATACAACCCGATTATACTGAGGCTCACTATAATCTTAGTGTTGCTTTCAACAATCTCGGCCAACTAGATAAAGCCATTGTTAGCTATAAGAAAACACTAAAAATAAAGCCCGATTATCCCGAAGCCCATTACAATCTGGGCGTTATCTTTAACAACCAAGGAAAATTATCAGCTGCCATTTCCTGCTACCAACATGCTATCAAATTCAAACCAAATTATACTAAAGCACACAGTAACCTAGGCATAGCCCTGAAAGATATGGGCCAATTGCAAGCGTCAGTTAAAAGTTATCAGCAGGTACTCAAACTGCAGCCACACGATCCAGAGGCACTTTACAACCTTGGTAATGTTCTCCATGATCTAGATCATGGAGCCGCCGCCATTACCCACTATGAACGCGCCCTAAAAATCAATCCTAACTATATTGAGGCCTGTAACAATCTGGGCATTGCCCTAAAAGAAGCCGGTCACCTGAGTCAAGCCATTAAACACTACGAGGACGCATTAAAAATTAAGCCTGACTATGCGGAAGCGCACTATAACCTCGGAGTTATTCTTCAAGAGACCGGTCAATTGAAAGAAGCGGTTAACCACTATGAACAGGCCGTAAAAATCAAACCACGCTACGCTGAGGCCTATAACAACCTTGGAATGACTCTCCAAGATAGTGGCCAGCCCGATACCGCAATTAACAACTATAAAAACGCGATTAGAATAAACCCCAACTATGCTGAAGCACATAATAACCTTGGGGTTACCTTAAACGAAACGCATCAATCAGTAATTGCCATTAATAGCTACCACAAAGCAATCCAACTTAAGCCTGATTATGCCGAAGCCCATTACAATCTAGGGATAGCTCTCAAAGAGCGTGGTCAACTGAATGACGCTATTAACAGTTATCAACAGGCGTTAAAGATCAAACCTACTTATGCAGAAGCACTGATACATTTAAGCATCTATTCCTGGCTTGATGATGACCTGAGTCGTCTATCAGCTTATCTAGGTACGACTATGCATAGCGATCACAACAAAAATCAGAAAAATAAATTTATTGAACCCTACAAACTGTTATTAAACAATTTATTACACTATAGAAAAACCCATCAAGAATACTATTTTTCAGAAAAAAAATTACCTCTTCTTTATGTCATCGGTGAAAGCCACTGCCTACCAGCGGCAAACACGGTTGTATCGTTAAAAGGGAAGACCTACCGTATACAATCAAAAATCATCATTGGCTGTAAAATGTGGCATCTTGCAAATAACCAGATAAATGGATACAAAAAACAAATTGAGACCATACTCAACACTATTCCAAATAACGCAAAAATAGTGCTAACTTTTGGTGAAATTGATTGTCGCCTGAACGAAGGCATAATAAAATTCCACCAACAGACTAACAACAACTTAACGCAATCAATTCAATCCCTCTCCCATGACTATATTAAGTATGTCACTGAAACGTTAAGACCTCTTTCAAGATCAATTATTATTTCAGGCATCCCCTTACCTTCACCTTGCCGACAAAAACTTTTATCAATCACCGATGTGCAGCTATTAGCCACGATCATCAAAGAACTTAATAGCAGTTTAAGAACCAATACTGTAAATGAAGGTTTCCAATTCCTTGATTTACAACAAATCACGCAAAACGATTCAACCCACTTTTCAAACAGCTCTTTTATAGACGACTTACACGTAACGCCATCAACTTTTATTGCTGCATTAGCAACAAAAACAAATTAAAAACAGCCTGATTTTATCAACGCAATAAATCATTGCACAATGCTAAAGACAGACCCTGTTTCAATACGTCTTTAAATTGCTCTGGCTCAACCCTATCACACCATGCGACTTCCCTCTTACGGTAAAAATGATGCGTTCAAGGCAGTACGAAACCCACCCTAGGTAGCATTGCATCTGACAATACCAAAAGACCAATTAATCCAAAAAATTCAGTCGCTAACGAACAAAGATAACGGTCAGTTAGGTAAGCTGTGTGGTTAAACAACTTTGCTGTTAAATATCGACGTGATGGGAATTGATACGGTTCAACGGTTCGTAACGTTATTATCCGTGAGCGAAATTAATAGACTAAACGCACTCAAAGCCGCTCAGTTTAACCCGCTAGAAGTACTCTCGCTACCAGCCATGGAGAGCGAACGCGAGGACTGGAGCCCCGATAGGTATAGATAATTCCAAATACCTGCCGTGCGTAGTACCAGAGGCGATCTGGAATTACCTCCGAAACGCCTTCAAATCATTTGTGGTTGTGTTACGGAGTCTGCCTCTAGTTTATAATGATGTGGCGCAGTGCACGAACGCGGGGCGAACCGAGGTGCCGTAGGCATTCATTGCCACGTCATTTTTGCTGCTTGCTTGGGCTCGGATGCCCAAAACAAACTTTCGCAAAAATAGTGGCGCGCTTGGGAAACACCCTGTTATTTAACCAAAAGATATCTGCGTTATTTCTTACGCGTCTCTAATTTAGTATCAAAAGAACCGTCTCCAGTGGTATCTTCAACTATCACGTCTAAATGACCGTCATGGGTTGTATCAGCAACAATAGTATCAATTTCACCATCGCCAGTAATATCAACGCCTATGGTATCTATGTTACCGTCGTTATTAGTATCAAGACTCACTGTTCCATCAGATTCACCCTCTAATAGCTCAAAAACCTCTTTAACTTTTTGAATTCGCTCACTAGCAATTGGAAGCTCATTTTCTTTGTCATTATTATCTTCGACCATAATTCTTACCACACTATATTTTTAATGATTACCAGAATTTTATACACCTTTTCCAAGGAATATTAAAGGTCTAGACAACAGAAACTAAATTTCATCCCAAGATTGAACTTCTACCAAGGCGTGTATGGTATTTTCACGATGAATCAGGACTGCTTTACCACAAAAAGGGAGAATCTATCCCCAATATTTTCAACTTAAATTCCTTTTAATTCCCCTATGAATACTGCGTAGTGCTCCGCTTCAACGCCTCAGAACACTTTGGAAGTAGCTTTATTGGGTGGTAAAAACAGCCCTAGGACTATTTTAATCGATTACTTAATTAAAAAAGCGGAGCATTAATTGGGTAGGAATAACTTTCAATAATAAAACTAGCATTTACTACATTATTCATTATGCAACCCGACCCGAGATACATCACAAAAAAACAATGTATCCAATAAGCCGTTACAGTCAGTTAAATTAGATTCTTCTGCTAAATCAACTTCTTTACAAATATCATGTTGCTTACTGGTATTAAGGGCAGTCAAAATAAGCCAAGATGAGCGATAGCAATTGGGGGTTCACCCTAATTCGAGCAGACCTAAAGGCACTAAAGCCCGGCTCATCCAAATACGTGAACAGTTGCAATAGATCATCCCAGATTCAACCTAATTACGGAGTAGTTGTCTCTTGTTCAAGATCAAGGTATGCCAATTAATGTCAAAGCTTCTGACCTGCCAGACTATCGAAACCATAGTATTGATAGCGCCCTAACCCATTGTAAAGTGTCAACCTGTACACTGATAATAGCGCTCAAGTTTATCGAACTAAAAATGATGCGTTCCATAGTAATTGGATGATTACATGCCTCTCTGTAGCTGAATATCGAATTTATCGTTGCCCCTGCCTGCATAGTTTTTTTGAACGGATGGTTTCCATACCCTCTCGTCCTAGGCTCCCTTGACTATTGAGTAAAAGTTGTGAGGGTCAAGTATTAACTGTCAATGCATGAATGGCTGTTTTAATTTTCCATCTTTATAACAGAAACCTTTCCTTGATCATTTCTGCCGCTCTATCGGCACTTAATTTTGTATTATTAATCTTTAAATGATTTTTACTTATAAATTTTTTTGTTTCAAAATTTAGAATATGTTGATTGTCTGTTGTTAACAATTCATTTTCTGAAGCCTCAAAATCATTTTTTGATGGTTTACACTTTAATCTATCAGGAGATTTATTGCGCTTAAGTCTTTCTTCTACACTCGCGTCAAGCTCTACATAATAAACTGTAGCATTTTCTTGTTCGAATATTCTTACAATGGTATTAATAAAGTCACAATCATCTTTTGAACCTATTTTCCAAACATATGTAAAGATCAATCCAGACAACTTACTTTTAGCGACCTCTTCAAACAATTTAATTCGAAATAAATTAACCAGTTTTTTTAAAGCTTGATGATTTCATATCAAAGTAAGGTAACACCATATCTATGGTGATATGATTATGAAATAACTTCAAGTCTGTTTTTTTTCTAATTCTTGACCAACGGTCATTTTACCAACCGCCAACGGGCCGAATATGATGATAAATTTCATAATTAACTTTCAACCATAAAACGCCGTTTTTATATTTTTAAAGAGGCGGTTATACTTTTAACCCCCTCGATGAGCTCCTCCCTGTTAAGAGCTGATTTCAGGAGCTAGCATTACACTTTGGTGTAATTATTTTATACAATTTACTCAGTCTATATTGTAAGTATTAGAGCAACCATCCAACGTATGCTATTTTTAGTCGCTACGTTCATTCTTCGACTATAGTTAAGTCATGCCTGATACCAGATAACACTAGACGTTTTAACCACCTCGATGATTAGATCAAATTTTGTAGAAAACACCCAATATTGAAACTGCATGTGCCCTTTTTAATATGCCTTGATTATTTTATCTGTAGCAATTGTAGAGTGTTTCTTGACTGAGTGGAGTCCTGTTATCTGTACCTTTCTTTTTCCGTTTTCCGGTCTAAGGCAAGATATTTAAGCCGATGTATTTCCTTCGATAACACTATTTAAAATCCCGCAGAGGTTATTCCATTAACTCTTATTTTACTTGTAATTTTTAAATCATTTTCAGCACTTTAAGTAAAAGTTAACGCTTGTGATCAATCAAATATTGATCCAGATAATGTCGTTTATCACAGTCTTTGATATCTCGTTTTTCAAGCCTCATCTCATACCTCTTTGTGAATGAACAGCATTACGGCTGCCATAACTAATTGATGGTTCGGTTTATTTAGTTTTGTGTCTGCTCTGAGTGATTATAAATAATATGATAGGACTGCTTCGCCCCGATAACAGCGAAGTTAAAAAAAGGAAAATAAACCAACAAAGACCACCGCTATAAAATCTTCTACTTTTTTAGAATGTTATTAAAATTCAAAGCTCCCTATTTATACTTACTATAGAGGCATAGACTTTACCTTACTAGGTAATAGATTCACACGCGCCACTGTGTAATATTCTCCTTCACCTTTTGCCACGCAGACATGGTGGAGCACTCTGAAGCAATGTTAATTCGAACGTTTAGGTCGATGCAATTTACCAAGCAAGACCGCCTCACCCATTTTAGTTGATGCTGTCGCGATCGAAAAGACGTATTGAGAATCGGAGTGGTGAACAAACATCTCCAATACGCCTTTTCTTGTGCGTGGCTGAAATGGTTAGAAGAACTCTTTATAGACTTAAATCTCTTCTGATCCAAGAGCGCATAACATTAGCGACACGGCGGGAATCTTCATTAACTAACATTCTCACTAATGCAACTTTATCGTCATATGAATTTGCGGTCTCCAACATATCCACAGAAATGACAAATTTCTTGGGTTTAAGATCCCGCCTACCAATCTGGGAAAGGACGGTTTCTGTTTTCTCACGCACATCCAAATAGAGACCTAATTTTAATAACAGTTCATTTACTTACTTACCCAGAACCTGGACTCTATTCCCTGACCCCAGTGGGAATTCGTAAAAATGTAAGGGTGTTAAAATCTAGTTAATGAACAAGCCATACCCCTGAGATTGCAGGCAATGACAGACATCCCTCATCTCGTTTTGTTGCTAAGCAATACAATCTCAATGCCATGCTGGTAATATCCACCATGTCAGTAACATCGCTCACTCAGAGCTTTACCACCGTCATCATTAGCCGCTTAATAAACATCAATGTAAAAGCCATGATCACCATTACATATACTCATTTATAGATTCAGCATCTAATATATTAATGTCTTTTAATTGTTCTTCAGAACAATTAATTTTGATGAAGTACTTTCTTTAAAAGTAATTTCTCAATAAGGAACTAAATGGTCGTATGCTTTTATATCTAGAGAGTTCTATGATAATCAATAAGCCAATGCTGATCAGTTAAAGGAGACACATCAAAAACAATCTGACTATCGTCTTCTGAATTGACGTTATTATGATCGAAAGGACGTTCTGAAAATTAGAGTGGTGTGACGACTCAGCATCTCAAATACGCCCTTTCTTGTGCGTTCCTATGAAAGAGCCCCTCACCTTTACACCTGATGGAGGGAAAGAATAAATACGGCGAGGTTCTCACGCGCATGAAGCTTAGAGGTGTAATTTCAAAAACAGTTCACAAGCGCGCCACTATTTTTGCGAAAGCTTGTTTTGGGCATCTGAGCCCAAGCAAGCGGCAAAAACTACGTGACAATTAATACCTACGGCGCTTCGATTCGTCCTTGTATCTCTCAATCTGATCTATTTGATTAGCTGCCAGTATATCAAGGAGTATGAGAACTTGTGTTCGTCCTTAGGTAAAAATCTGTGACGCAGATAAAGTCCATGCTCCTCTTTCTCTGGTGCTGAATGGTATCAAAGTCCTTTCCACTGCGGAAAGAAGGCTGTATTTACAAGGCTAGTAAGGAGAATATTATGAACATTATTGGTATTGATGTCAGTAAGAGTAAATTGGACTGTGCTTTAATTGATAATTCAAATCATAGGAAATTAAGGTTTAAAGTAGTTTCTAATTCTGAAGAAGGTTTTGTTACTTTAATTGATTGGCTGGCTAAACGCACAAAATCGAGTATTTCAGCGTATCATTTTATTATGGCGGCCAGAGACCTTTACAAGTCTCAATTTAGGCCGGATATATGGGAGCAATATTTCTTTATGTCGCGAACTAATTTTTCTTACCATACGGGGTGGACCATATATGACGGCGTTTCGGAGGCTACCAGCCTTCGCATTCGCTTTCCATCGGTGGCAGCGTTGGCTTATATCACCCCGCACATCGTGACTATTTTTTCATAGTTAATGTGTCCCTTATTTTGATAAACCCGCCTTTGAGTATAATAACTTGCAAGTGACTACTTTTGTAAGCAGTACTCAAACGCAATTAACAATTATGCAAAACTAAATACTACGCCTAAAATACCACCCTAAATGAACGTTGATAATTTATTGACCCATTTCCTTAACCAGTTGAGGAATTAATTCATTTACAAGCGCTTCACTATTTTTGCAAAAACTTGTTTTAGGCATCCGAACCCAATCAAACTGAAAGATAACGTGATAATTAAACCGGCCTAGCGGGGACTGCCAGTGTTTGTCTCATTAATTACCGCCCAAAGATCAACCCCTAATAATATCAACCCAATCGCCAAGAAAAGACACAACAAAGAAATAATTGCATTCCACGTTTTAAAACCTATCTCCCTAGCGTTACTGAGCCCAACATAAGCTCCTGCTGCAGTCATAAAGAAAGCAAACTCACATAAAAAAAGAACGGTTAGCATCGGTAATACTGCCTCACCCTGCGGGGTTGTGCTAAGCCCGATTACAATTATTAAGACAAAAAATAAACCTAGGCCAAAGGCTAAAAAAGGCAATTTAACTAATTTAGTTTTCAATATTTATATCCTGTAGTTAAAAAACATCTATCAAAACTGCACCCCAAGATTAAAACAAGCTACTTAAGGGTTTCTCCTTAAAGTCGAGCTACCACTTATTAGAGGTCTTCAATAATTGTACATCAGGTTGGGCGTCATCAATAGCAAGTAATGGTTAGTCCTGTGAACCCCTCGGTCCTGACCCTAGATGTGGAACATCATATTCTGATCCCGTTGTCGTTATTGATAACGGGGTGTTAACAGCGCACACTGAATTAACGGCTCTGCTTAATGCGTTATTATCAATGCCAAAGTTAGACTTAGATAAAACACGTTCTCTGAGCCAACGAACATACAACCACCTAACGCTATCGATACTGGCATTTTTTCAAGAGCGCTTTACTGGCCAATAACTTCTTTTATCATGAACTTTAATAGGTGGAGCCTGTGACAACCATAATGACGGTGAGATCATACTCTTGAGGTGATCAACACCGCTCCATTTCTACCTCCATACAACCCTCTGGGCGCACCCTTTATACGCCATAAATGATACGTATAAGGGCAGATATAGAGATTGACCCTTGCCGCTAAAAAACGTTAGTCATTGAGTGATTAAAGGGTAATATTGGGCACTTTTACGTATGCCTTGACCTAGATAAACGGAGTATCTGTAGTGTAAGAGTGACGTTCGATAATGAAACTAGAATTGGAAACATTACTCATGATGTACCCCGACCAGAAATACATCACAATACAGAATAATATAACCAATAAACACCCACATCCAACTGGATTGAATTCTTCTGGTAATTCAAATTCTCTGTATATGTCATTTCGTTTGCTAGTATTAAGGGCCGTCAAGATAATCCAAACGATCATCCAAATTCCACCCGTAAAAAAACTCAGGAGAGCATGAAGAATATGATTAGTTTTATATCGCGCAAGGCTAATTCTTGCTCGTTCCAAGTCACTCATAATTGATTTTTTGTCATTAAAGTGAATCAATTTTCACTTTAATTACCGGTTATTGAAAGTTGATCATTGGAGTTATAATTACACCTGAATTAAACGTTACCTTTTAAACGAAAACCAAAATAATTCAAGATGAGCAATAGCAACTTGAACGGTTCTCATCCAAATGCTGGCAGATCTAAAGGCTCTAAAATCCTACTCCCTCAGATCCCTTGAATAGGTCACAATAAATCATCCAAATACTATCAGATTAGTTTGTTATTATCTGTTATTAAAGAAAAAGATGTACCGATTAATGTCCGGGTATCAACCTCTGATAATACGTGTAAATAGCTTAATCCGCCAAAAGCTAAACCTGAAGAGGAGTTAATTGAATGACCGCAGATTCAGATTAATTTTGTGTTACCAATGACGCGCCTAAACAAGAAGTGTAGCGGTTATAGACTGGCCCCACTACAGGTTGTCGTTCATTACCCAGAAAGTATACAACCAGATAACTGAAGTTTTTGTGTCATTCAAAAAACATTCTAGAAACTCTATTTGATTATACTTTCATTTTGTCGAGCAACTAATAATTGTTAAAAAATAAGATTACAAAATCAGTAAATATAGCGGCTTAAAAAATTAACATAAGGTAGGTTTTTTTAGAATACATATGGTACTCATCGATTTTTACGTAAAGTACTTCTGCTTACTCCTCGTATTCTGGCAACTTTAGACTGATTTTAGGGGAGGGTTACATAACCAACTTTTTCTAACACCACCTCGATCACTGCCAGCTATAGAAAGCGAATGCAAGGACTGGTAGCCCCGTAGGCGTAGGTAAGTCTGAATACCCGCCGTGCGGAACGTCAGAGGGGACCTGAAATTGCATCTTAGACGCCATAGGCATTAATTGCCACGTAATATTTGCCGCTTGCTGGGCCTGGAATGCCCAAAACCAGCTTTCGCAAAAATCTTGGCTCCTTTGCATTGATTTTTCGACCTGTCCGATGACGATTGAATGAAGGTCTACAAAACTCAGGGCGATTCACAAAGAGAATTTTAAGCACTTCAATTAATGGCTCATTCTCTTTTCCTCGTTTTGTTTTGGGTGAATTAAGCCATTAATAATAACGACTGCGTGAAACCCCTATAAATCGTCATAAAGCTGTAATTGAATAATTTGAGTACAATTACTTTATCCATGCGTACTCTACGATAGTTCAACCAGATACCTTTGCTAGTTGTGAATATTTCACTATCCAGGTGTAACACTCCCAAAATTAGAACAGATTCAAATAGAGTAATCTCAAGTTAATTGCTGTTCATAAATCTTTGGTGGTAAATCATTAAG
>DTSI01000056.1 GCA_012965425.1 Methylococcaceae bacterium | reverse complement strand
AATCGAGATCAAAATAGATAACCACAAAGGTGGCCAGACCAATGGCTACCAGTGAGCTGGGTAGGGCTTGGGTAAGTTTAGGTAAAAAATGAATCACTAGCATCGTTGCAAAGACTAAAGCTAACATAATCCATAACGGTTCGCCGGTAATCCAGCTATAGCCACCGGCACCATCGGCTGTTTGAAATTGTTGAAATTGAGCGATAAAAATAACAATAGCCAAGCCGTTAACAAAACCTAACATCACCGGATGAGGAACCAGACGAATCAGTTTTCCAAGGCGGAAGACACCGGCGAGGATTTGGATAATACCCGCTAAAATTAATGCACCAAAAAGATACTCAACACCGTGGGAGGTGACCAGTGCAACCATCACAACCGCAGTGGCTCCGGTTGCGCCGGAGATCATACCCGGCCGGCCGCCGATTAAGGCCGTGATGAGCCCCATCATGAAGGCGCCGTACAGGCCGACAATGGGTTCAAGACCGGCAACAAATGCAAATGCAATAGCTTCGGGAACAAGGGCTAGAGAAACGGTCAGACCTGAGAGAATATCATTTTTAATGCCTTGTTTGCCAAGGCCGGTAAGTTGGAACATTAAGTGCGCTCTTTAGTTTGGGAAAACTTTCCATTATACCTTTGTTTTTTTTGATTTATATGGATTTCTTTGTTTTGACTCAATGGCTTACAGTACCTTAGCGGGCGTTGCTGTTTTGCGAGTGAGGGCCGGTCTGCTGCGGTAAAGCGCACCACTATTGCTAGCCGTTGCACTACTATGATGTAAAAAAGGAGTGTGGGACAGGCGGTTGGGTAACTGTTTTTAAGGAATAGGCTTTAAAAACAATGACTTAATATAGTGGCATGGTTTATGCTTATTATGTTTTCGGAAACTATTTAAAACCAATCAAACAGTGGAGTGATATATGTCAATACCGGGTCATCTTGTGAACAACGAAACGATTAAAAGTCGAGATTTTGATATCTTTATGTCGATTGTCCGTCGACAAGGTGGTTTTAGGTTCAGGAAAGGTGTTGTGACACAAACAAAACTAAAAAGTATGACCCACGATGGTTATAAAAATCTAGAATTTAAGCTTAAAGATGATGAGCAATCTTTTGCGTTTAGTATGCCGACTGATTTTCGATTAGGGACGGGTTCAGAAATTGAATTTAGGTATGACAATGTTACCAAGCATGTTGTCTTTTGTAACAAATTGAGTGTAGCTTAATTTTCTGTGTTTTTTTGAGCCTTACGCAGTTAAAAGGGATACGGGGTTTTTGTTATCGCACATGCTATTTGAAGTACAGTCGATTTTATTCGCAGGCCAATAATGGGACCTAACTGTTATTTTAGAGGTCGGGCTTAGGGTATTCATGATGTAGCGAGGTGAAAAATGAGCTGGCGTGAAAACAATGATGACAGTGTTTTTAGTGATGAAGCGATTAGCAGATGAATTATCGGCTTGGCGTTTTGAAAAAGGTTAGATTCGAAGAACTTATAAAACCAGCGGTTGGAAAAGTACGTTAATGGTGGTTAATACCGTTGGTCATCTTGCAGAGGCAGGGTTTCATCATCCCGATTTAGTTGTTTCTTATGCTTTTGTGACGGTAAAGTTGATGAACCATGCGGCTAAGGGCATCACGGAGAAGGATTTTACTTTAGCTAAAAAGATTGAAGCGGTGGTGATGTGGCAACCTGGCTTGGAGTCGGGCGCCTTGACGGGGACACCCGATGATCCACGGTTTAAGTACATTAAGTACGACTAATATTCTGGCCGGCCGCCGTTGTCTCTAGTGGCGTCAAGTGTTAAGACTCAAATTGATGAGTGATGAAGTTGGAAATAGCCTGAATTTCATCGAAACAAACGGCATGTTCCATCGTATATTCGTGCCATTGTACGGGGTAGTTAAGGCTGGTAAGTATTTTAAAAGCAGATTTGGCTGCTGTTATGTTTACGACCGGGTCAACAGTGCCGTGGGCCATAAATATCGGGGTGTGTTGATTGCTTTCACTGCGGCCGGCTAATAACCGTTCAGGTTCGGGTAAGTAGGTCGACAACGCCATGATTCCACCCAGTTTATCCTTGAAAGTCAGTCCGGCATGTAGTGCAATAACGCCCCCTTGTGAAAATCCAGCCAGAAGAATGTTTTTAGGTGCAATGCCTTTGGCAATTTCC
Source organism: Methylococcaceae bacterium (assembly GCA_012965425.1). Lineage (GTDB taxonomy): Bacteria > Pseudomonadota > Gammaproteobacteria > Methylococcales > Methylomonadaceae > OPU3-GD-OMZ. The sequence continues at coordinate 10,706 of DTSI01000056.1, read as the reverse complement.
TGATTAATTAACTGGGTAATTAAATCTGAGGAAGACTCAATCCCCTGATAGTCCACTTTTCTTTCGAAAGACATTTCCAGAATATCGTACCAGGCTGGCATAACCATGCCGTTATTAATGGTGACGGCTAAACTCGGCGCATTAGGAAAAACAAAATGGGTTTGTGCCGCATTGTTGAGGTGCAGTTCCGGTACAAGCGCCTCAAAATCATGTCCATTGGCACCTAAACCGTGTAGCCAGATAATTGAGAATTGATGCGTTTGTGCGGTGGGTAAGATGTTAACGGTCGTTAAAGATTGCGCCATAGTGTATAAGTTAAGGTAGCGTTAAACGTGGCATTATAAATGAGTTGTTGTACTTTGGTCATTAGCGGCGTAATACTCAGAGTCTTTATTAACACTTAAAGCAGGAGTTTGATGAGCAAGAGGTGCGAGTGAAAAGTAATTGGCGAAAAGCAGTATTAATTTATCCGAAGTTTGATACTCCCAATACTTTTTGGAGTTATGAAACCAGTTTAAGGTTGTATTCGCCGTGTAGTGAATTTGGCTTGCCCAAGCGATTGTTGCCGCCGTTAGGGTTGTTGGGGTTGTACCGTTACTTAAAGCCTTACTATGATGCTGTGGTTTTAATTGACAGAAATGTCGATCCCAGAGCCTTGACTGATCAATTACAGTGTGGCGATCACGTTTATCTGGGGGGAATGGCTGCACAGGGCGAGGGCTTGTTAGCCGATGCGATAGTAGCCAAGCAACGGGGTTGTTTGGTTATTGCCGGGGGGACGGCTATTTCTAAACAATCACCCCTTAACGGTATCGCTGATCATTTAATTGAGAACGAAGCGGAAGGGGTGATCGGGGCCTTATTGGCAGGGTTAACAGACGGGTGTGCAAAACCGTATTATCAGGGCTTCCCCGCTGAACCGGCGGATTTTTTTAAGCCGGATTATTCGGCATTAAATCTTGATAATTATGTTCACATGGCTATCCAGATTAGTCGAGGGTGCCCTGAAAAGTGTGAGTTCTGTGATATTCCTGCACGTTTTGGTAAAAGTTTTCGGGTCACGCCTTTAAAAGATACTGAGGCTTCTTTTAAACAATTGGCCGACTTGGGTTGGACCGGGCCGATTTTTATTGTTGATGATAATTTTATTGGTAATCCTAGGCGCGCGCTGGAAACACTGAAGAACCTTTATGCTATTGGCGAATCAATTGGGGTTCATTTGCCCAAGTATACTGAATTGACTCTTAGAATCGCTGACCCAACGCCAATAATGGCAGAACTCCGTGATTGGTTTCGTAAAACAAATTTTACAACCAGTTTTTATGGCGTGGAGACACCGAATAAGGCGGCCCTTGAGGAAACCGATAAACGACAAAATTTACGCGGTGACTTATCGATTGCGGAAAAACTTAAGTTTATTTCAGAGCAAACCGGAGCCGGCGTGTTAATGGGGATGATTTTTGGCTTTGATAATGACAGCGATGAGACGGTTGATGAATTCATAGCATTTATTAATGAGACGCACGTACCGATTGTAATGGTTGGGTTATTAAATGCTTTACCTGAAACCAAGTTAATGGAACGGTTACTGAAAGAAGGACGATTTATTCAGAGCAGTAGTTGTAATAATTCTGACGGGGTTATTAATTTTATACCGATGAATTTTTCTATTCAGCAGGCGGAAAAAAATTACCTTAGAATTTTGCGTGGCATTTATGCCCCGGCGGCGTATTTTAAGCGTGTGCGGGAGCATTTGCGGTTATTTTCAACGGATTATGCCAATAAGGGGCGGGGGCGGTGGGAAAACACAATGACCGTGGTTAAAATTTTGACCGGTCAGTACGGAAGGCTATTCTGGCAGCAATTACCCCTGGCACATCACATAGCCAGACAACGTTACGGATTTAATGTTGCAGGTTACGGGCAGTTAATGGCAGAGTTTTTTTCTTTATGTGGTCAGTACAGCCATTTCATCACCCAGACCGAAAATCTGGCCGTGCAGTTGGAGCAGCGACATTATCAGCTCTGGCAGCAGTATTCATGGAAAGAAATGTTGAGTTCGCCGATTGCCGGTGTAGAACTTAAAAAACAAGATGATCAATCTGAAATATTGGACCAAATCACCGTAGAGTTAGCCTCCGGTTATAAAATGACCGGTACCCGGGTGGATGTTTTACGTTCATTTTCAGGGTTTTATTTAGAATCGCTGATAAAAACGACGAATGCACAGGCATCGTTATCTTTGGTCGACGCGGTAGAGATGGAGATTAGCGCATTGGCTCAGGCGGCGGGTCATCGGCCGGAAATATTGGGGTCATCTGGCTTGGGCCCAGTGGAAAAACCGCTTCGGGAGTTGTTTGCTGCAGAGCCTTCATATTTGCAGCAGACACGGCGGGTCATTAAAAAAGTCCAAGCAAAAACCTGCGCGAATTAATGGCAGATATTGTTTGTGCGTGCCTAGTGGCGGCTGTGTTTTGTCGTGTTAGGTCCAAGCGGCTTGTTTGCCGGCGTTAAGGGTAGAGATATTTTCAATGGTTGTAATTCAAGAATGATTGAAAAGGTCAAAAGGTGTAATTCAAATCGTTTCGGCCAGATAATCTTAAAACCAAGCAAAGGGGTGGAGAAGTGGGTCATTGGGCCGGTCTTTTTGAAATAACATAAACCGTGATAATCTTTTCCAAGTCCTTGTGGGCTCAGCCCGATTGAGCTATTGACTTGGCTTAGGATCCATTGTACATAGGTATTACTGTTAGGACCGGGCCAATAGCGATAATGATTTTGGTCAGGGTAGGTTGCCGGTGAGTTTTCAATAGCAGTTGCCAGTATTTGTGCGCGTTCATCGTGCCACACCGCTTCAACCCAACTGTCACCCTGACCGACGCCGGCATTAATGGCCATAAGATTTTTATGCAGATGTCCCCAACTGCATTCGCTTTTTTCAGGGTATTGCCAGACTTCCCAGCGGTCAGCGCCGGAATTTTTCTTGATGACAAACCAATAATGTACCGCAATATGGCCGATTATTCCGGGGAGTTTTGCGGCGCGGAGTTGGACGGTGAGGGGCATGGTCAGGTGGCTTGTCTTAATAAATAAAATAATTTTGGGTGAATTTTTGGACCTTCGTTCGATTGCTTAGGGAGAAGATCTGCTGGATGGGTTATCAGAAATGATACTATGAGGGCCAGTGTTTTGTCAGGGGATGTTATGGAAAGAGTCCGGGGTCTTAAAAAAATAGTGGGTTTATGGAAATATTTTTTAATCATAGCGGTCGTTTGGGTTACACCCGTGCAGGCTAAAACAATTGCGTTAGCAGAGATCCCTGCGGCCGTTTTAACCGGATTAAAAAAGCATCACCACGATGCCGGTGCGATTACGGTTGATAAAGAGACGCATTTTGGTTTGACCTTGTATGAGGTTAAGTTTGTGACCCACGGCAAGCAGCATCAGGCGTTATTTGATCAGCAAGGACGGTCGTTTGCCCATGAAGAAGCCATTAACATTCAGCAATTACCCCCGTCGGTGCAATCAGCGGTCAAGAAATTATTTAATCAGCTTACTCTTAAAGATGCGGAGGTGATTCATCACCCGGATGGCCGTATTGAATATGAAATTGATGTCTTGGGCGATGGCCTTGATTGGGAATTGGTTCTGGATAATCAAGCTAAATTATTGTCAAAGGAACGTGACTAAAGCCGTTGGCGGCAGTTATGAAAGATCTGGTGGGTTGTGATTTGTTTTTCTGCTGTGCGATAGAGGGGCTATGAAAAAATATATTATCGGGTTATCGGTCACCTACCACGACCCGGCGCTTGCCATTGTTGATGGTCAGGGACAAGTGTTATTTGCTGAGGCCACGGAGCGGTTCTTGCAGAACAAACGGGCACTGAATTGTGAGCCCGACCAAATGGCTTTAGTCGCCCATTTACTTGCGCAGTATTGCCCTGACCCCGATGAGATCACCATTGCCATCAATTGGAAAAAGCGGCGTCCCTGGTATGAAACGGTGGTTAATCAGCTAGGCTGTTTGTCGGCCCCGGGGCTCTTAAAGCAGGGTATTAAACGGCTGCGCTCCTTGCTGGAAAATTATAAATTACACCACATGGTTGCCTGTCAGCGACAAGCTATTAACCTCGCCGGAATAAATCTGGTTCGTACCCTGCAACAGCGCTATCCGACGTGCCGGTTGTCCTTTGTTGATTTTGATCATCATTTAACACATGCGGCAACGGCGTGTTTTACCAGCCCGTATCAACAAGCCGCTTGTGCGGTGATCGATTCATTTGGCGAAAAAGGCTCAATGGCCTTTTACCGTTACGAGCACGGTCAACTTAAGCGTATTTATGAAAGCCGAGGGACTGGCAGTATTGGCTTTTATTATATGAAGATCACCGAACTGTGTGGTTTTGATTGGTTGAAGGGTGAGGAATGGAAGGTCATGGGCTTAGCGCCCTACGGGCAGTTGAATGAAGAATTCTATGCGTTGTTAAAATCAACAATAACCCTGGAGGGTTTTCACTGTAGTCATCGCGGGGCTGAATTGTTTAAGGTGGTGGACCGGCTACAGGATTTTAAACGCGGTATTGATGAACCGATCGAAAGCGCGGCAGACTTAGCCTTTACCGGGCAGTTTTTTTTTCAAGAGTTAATGACGGAATTATTAGAACATCTGCATCAGGTGACCGGTTTAGAAAACCTGGCCTTAGCAGGCGGGTGTGGGCTGAATTCTGCATTTAATGGCTATATTACCCAGAAGACGGGCTTTAAATCCGTACATATTCCTTCGGCACCGGCTGATGACGGCACCGCATTGGGTGCAGCCTTGCTGGGCTTTCGGCAACAACATCCGGCAGCCATGAGGGCGCCGGTTGTAAGCCCTTATCTGGGCTCAGTGATTACTGATCAGGCAGTCGAACACTTTAAACAATTTAATCAGGCGTTCACGATCGAGCATCTGCCGGGGCGTATTGTGGCTGAAACGGCTAAGCGATTGTCGGACGGTGCGTTAATCGCCTGGGTTCAGGGTCGTGCCGAATTTGGCCCCAGAGCGTTAGGTAATCGCAGTATTCTGGCAGATCCACGGTTTGCTAAAACACAGGATGTTATTAATCAACGTATTAAATTTCGTGAAAAATACCGGCCCTTTGCACCGGCTATTTTGGCTGAATATGGACCGGATTATTTTGAGCATTATCAGGACTCTCCCTACATGGATAAAACCTTAACCATAAGGCCTGAGAAACGCTCACAACTGGGTGCGGTTTGTCATGTGGATGGAACCGGTCGTCTGCAATCGGTCACAGCGGAACGTAATGCTCGTTTTTATGCCTTGCTCACAGCATTTTATGGTTTAACGGATGTGCCGGTGTTACTGAATACCAGTTTTAATGTGATGGGTAAGCCGTTAGTCCATTCTTTAGAAGATTGCTTGACCGTGTTTATGACCACGGGCCTTGATGCCTTAGTCGTTAATGATTATTTGATTACTAAAAAAACGGATGAACGTTAAAGATGCGCTTTACGTAAGTACAGAACCGTGGTCGGTGAGTGACCCTTTTTATCAGCGCTCTTATGCCTATCAAGCCAATGGTCGTGAGTTATTTTATAACCTGATTCATCTTTCAGCCCACCGTGGTGTTTTACCGGTGGCTTATCAGTTTGTAAAAAGTCACCTGAAGTTAAGTAAAACGCATTTTTATCCGTCAAGGCGTGCTCTCGACAACGCAGACCCGTTGGTCGTAGTTGCCGAACCTTCAAGGCCATCTTTTCCATATAAAGTTGATTTTACCGCCTGTATTGAACAGGTAGCGCCTTTTTTACAAACAGCGCCCCGGTGGCTGGATAATGTTTCAATGGTCGCTACCGGTGAAAATGAAATAGCGATGGGCTTATTTAACATCAGTGAGCACTTAAATAAGTCAGTGGTAACCGCTCCTATTCAGCATTCGGTGATCGTGTCAAAGGACTATAGCCAACACCCCGACAGGGTTTCGCCTGTTTTTGATCTGGCGGCCGTGCAACTGGCACTGGCACAATTTCCGCGGACCTTATTGCCTGAGATTTTAGGGTTTACCTTAGCCTATTGCCAGCAACCGTCGGTACTGGATATGTTGACAGCGGGGCTTGCGGATAAGTCGCACCAAGATCCTCGTGACCCTTTGCTCATGGAAACGGCCGTGATAAGAGCCGGACAAGTGAGAGCGCTCCAGAGGCTGATTAAACGTTATGAAACAGACGCCCAATCGGAGGGGTATGAGGCGACTTGGTCCCGTATTCAACAAGGGTATGGTTTGTATGGGCAGTTGACTGAGCGCTGTGTTAAAGCGATTAGTGAGCGTTGGGGCCGGCCGCAAACGGATGAGCAATTAGTCGAGGCGTTATTTAAAAAACTGGCATCATCGGCACAGGGGCATCACGGTCAGGCGGTGTTGGGCGGTAAAAAACTCGATCACTGGTTTGCTGAACAGCCCTTTAATAGCAGGGAGTTTATGGCGGCCTTAATAGCATCATCGTATGTGAACTTAAAGGCAACTGAGCGCAGTCCGTTGTTGGCACTCTTTGAATTTAAAGGTCCGATGTTTGGGGTGTTGAACAATGAGGACCTGACGCTATTAAAGCGTTGGCTTAAGGCGGGGGGCGGGCAAAGTGCAGTGCGGCCTCGCAGCACACAAACATTAGCAGGATCAGTTGCGCGTGAACCACAAGACCTGTGCCGTCAGACCATTCATTTTGACACCTTGTCGAATCGGGATTTATTTTATTATCTGGTCAATAGCGAGCACTACCCGGAAGTGATCGACAGCGCTGTAGGCCGTGTTACGAAGGTGCTTCGGCTTGCACGTTGGTTGAATAAAGTGCCTTTTAAAGCGTATCAACACGACCGACTCGATCAATTTATTGCAACGATTTACCAACGTGGGATAGCGGGGTATCAAGCGTTCAAAGCGTCGGCGCGGGTGTCTAAGGCGACTTATGTTTGGGGTATTGAACAATTAGCACCGACTATTCTGGTTGACGGCTGTTGGCTGCAAGGGGTAAGTCAGTTACAGTTTTCACCTTATCAGGCGGTCGGTGATTTGCTGCAAAATATTTATAGCGACGAAATGGGCAATGGCGATGTGCTTAAAAATCACCCCTGTATTTACCGGCGGTTATTGGCAAGTTTAAATATTGAACTACCGCTTGTGCATACTCGCGATTTTAGCGCCTATAGGGGTTTTTTGAACAGTGCTTTTGATGTGCCGGTTTTTTTAACGGCCCTTTCTTTGGGTGGGCATCGTTTTTTACCTGAATTATTGGGGGTTAATTTGGCGATAGAACTCAGCGGTTTGGGGCAACAATATATGACGCTGCGTGATGAATTAAAGTATTGGCAGATTGATTCCACTATTGTTGATGTGCATATTGCTATTGATAATGTTGCAACCGGCCACACGGCCTTGGCGCGCGAGGCGATAGCGCTTTACTTAGATCAGGTTCAGATGATGCAGGGTTCTGAGGTTATGAATCAGCATTGGCGTAGGGTTTATCAGGGCTACGGTGCCTTAAATACCGCTAGTGCGCGCTTTAAGGCCGCTTTAGTGTTTCAGTATATTAAGAAACGATTTTAGTTGAGAAAGGAATGCTTAATAAGTGGTAGGGTTAGTCTATGGGGGGCGGTCTGGCGCGTAAGGTCAAAGGGACGTTAGGACTAGGGTGTGCTGATAAGGGGTGCTTGAGAGAACAGGGGTATGGGTAAGTGATTCGTTTTACGTGGGGTACAGGATTGTGATGCGTCTTTTAAGCGCTTTAGTGTGTTTTGTATACCCCGGTGCGGTGTTGATTTTTTTGTTACAGGGGCCACATACCATGGTATCGGCAGTGGCTTGGACTTTTGCGCTCTGGGCGATGATTTTTGCGGACTGGCTGAGTTCACGGTTAACGAAAAAGTCGCCGCCGGTCTTATCAGAGCAGTTTTCAGCGCCAGTCCATGACGGTATTTTAGGTTTGTTAGCCTTGATTCAGTTTGCCAATGTTGGCTTTTTGCTGGTTTACGCCAGTCAACTGCGTTGGGGGTCGGGCTATGAAATTCTGACCAGTGCGGTTAATTTAGTGGTCTTGCGTATTTTGGTGGGCACCAGTTCAGGCAGTTCGGGCATTATTGTGGCCCACGAACTGATTCACCGGCCCCAGTTGAGCTATCAATGGCTGGGGCGATTACTGATGTGTTCGGTGTGCTATGAGCATTTTATTATTGTCCATAAGCGCAGTCACCATGTCCATGTGGCGCAACCGGTCGACGGTACGACGGCGCGGCGCGGCGAAGGGTATGAGGGCTATTGCAAACGCGTCTACCGTGAGCATTTTATCGCCTCCTGGAATTTTGAGTGTCAGCGTTTAGGGCTTTCAACGGCTCTCTTTCAAGTTAGAATGATAAAAAACCGGGTGTTACACGGCGTTTTAATCGAGGCGCTATGGGTGCTTTGGGCGGCGATAACCTTTGGCTGGGTTGCGCTGGCCATCTATCTTTATCATTGTTATTCGGCCGTCAGGCTATTAGAAGCGATTAATTATTTTCAACATTGGGGCTTGAGTGAGCAAGGTGAACATCGCGCGGTGGCTTGGGTGAATGATGGTTGGTTGACGCGTTATGCTTTGCTGGGTTTGTCGAACCATATTGATCACCATGAAAATGCCGGCAAGCCCTACCCAGAAATTCATTATTCAGCCAAGGGGCCGAAGATGCCGTACGGTTATTTTGTGACCAATTTGTGGGTCAAGGTGAATAATAGCTCTTATCAACGTCGGGCGCTGCGTGAACTGGCACGATTTGAAAAGACCCAATCCTAATACGCTCCGTTTGGGGTGACCACTAAGGTCCCGGTTGTTTGTTTTCTTTTTTAACAACCGGTTTTTTGGTTTATCTTCGCTCGTAACCGAATTTTAGAATGACCGTATCGCCTTGATTAAAAATGGTCACTTCCTTGTCGAATAAGTCTCCGGTGGGCTCTGTGATCTCCGTTTTAACCGGTGAGGGCGCTGTGGATTGGTGGTGATGGGTTGGGGTTTCAGCCGTTGTGTGTTGATGGCTGTGGCCGCTGCTCTGTTCTCTTTTTTGTGGATGGGTCGTTGGGTTTCGTTTGATATATTTGGTTTCAACGCGGATAGCGGGCATAAAAGGTTCAGCACTTGGCGCGTCTGAATGGGCTTTCGAATCGCTGCTCTGGCGAGTGGTCTTAGGTGTAATGCCGAGTCGTTTTAACAGGTTGTGGCAGGTAGAGCCAATATTTTCGGTATAAAATTGTTGTAGTTTTTGTTGTTTTCCGGTGGCAGTTAAATGAACCGTATCCAGTTGAGTTTGGATGGATTTTAATTCTTTAAGCGAAATGGGCGGCGTTTCGTTGTTCAATGATCTCAGTGTGCAGATGATGGGTGCGGACAGGGTTTTTTGAAAATTTGCCGCGCGTGGGTTAGAGCCGCCAAAATCAAGGGTGACGCCGACTTGGGTGGCAGTCATTCGGGGGTTTTCAACTACCGCTTCGAGGCGGTGACTGTAGGGCGATGCGGTTTTACTAGTCTCGCGATCAAACAGGTTGATCGGGTAGCCCGCTTTGGAAAAGCGGTGGCTGATCTGTGTTGCTATTGCGGCCGTGACAGCAGGGCTGGTTTGGTATTTCCCGTGTGAGGGTGTCTTTAGAGTAAACCCGATGGTGTTAATGTCGTCGGCCTCCAAGTGTTGGATATTGTCGATCACCGGGGTTTGTGAGCAACCGCTTAAAAGGAATAACAACGCTAAATATCGCATGTGGACAGCCGTGTTGGTTTAAAAACCTGAGTATAACAAGTTTGTCTTGATAACGTAGTGGCTAAAAAATGAGCGGGTTTACCGTAAAGTCAAGGGGGCGGTGGCTTTGAGTTACGCCGTGTAGCGATCGAGATTGGTGCGAAGCGTTGTTTAAAAGCAACAAAAAGCACCATATTAGCGCATACCAAACAATAAGTTAAGAGGTTTAGTTAATGTATGGTTTAAATGTGTTGTGTAACTTAAAAAATAGTGGTAGAAATGAAACATCATCTTGATGGTGTCTTTGTTTGGAGACTAACACTAATCGGGGGGATTTAGCGATAATTTTTTTCTAGCTTAAAAACTTAGGGGGAAGGGTAATGAAACAATTTAATTTAAAAAAAGGGCTGGTACTGGGTACCGCTTTATCGGCGGGGCTACTTGCCGCCGGTAGTGCGCAAGCCGGAGCCACCTTTAAAATAGACGATACCAAATGGATTAGTATAGGGGCTGGGATACGATCTAGTTTTTCTTCCGTTGAAGCAGGTACACCGCATGCAACAAATAGTGACTGGTCGAATGACTTTGCCTTGGACAATGCGCGGATTTATTTAAACGGGCAGGTTCATGAGAACATTAAGTTTGAGTTTAATACTGAGTCAAGGCATAACGCTGATGGTGGTGGGACAACTACGGAAGATTTCTTTCTCTTAGATGCGATTGTCAAGTTTGAATTTAATGACATGGTCAATATCTGGGTCGGGCGTCAATTGGTTCCTTCCGACCGTGCCGAACTCAACGGTCCTTTCTACCACAGTACTTATGAATTTAATAAAACGCCATTTTTTCCGAATGATCAGGGCAGTTGGACCGGCGGTAAATACGGCCGGGATGACGGGATTAACCTGTGGGGAGCATTGACCGCCGATAAAAAACTAACTTATGT
>DTSI01000055.1 GCA_012965425.1 Methylococcaceae bacterium | reverse complement strand
CTAAAGTAGCTGAACGTAAAATCACCATCGCTAATGCTGCTAAGTTGCTCAATAAATCGAGAAGAACTATTGAACGTTACCTTCAGAAATATCATAAGATCGGTATTCAATTCGTTGTTCATCGCAATACTGGCAAGGCTCCCACAAATAAAACACCTGATAGTTTAAAGCGACAAGTTCAAGCGTTAATCAAAGATAAATACTTCGATGTGAATTTATTGCACTTAGCGGAATTGCTTAAGGCAAATGAGAATATTGTGGTTAAGCGGGAAACACTTAGGTTTTGGGCGCATGACATTCACCATGTTAAACGCGCTAAACGTCGACGTGTAAAAGCCCGTAAAAGACGTGAACGTTTGGAGTCACCAGGGTTATTGTTGCAAATGGACGGCAGTCCTCATCGCTGGTTTGGTGACCAAACTTCCTGTTTAATTGCTATCATTGATGATGCAACGAGTGAAATCCATGGCGAGTTTTTTAAATCAGAAACTACTGCTGGTTGTTTGAAAGTGCTGCGCAATTACATTGAGAAAAAAGGTTTATTCAAGGTGCTTTATGTGGATAGGGCTGGCATTTTCGGTGGTCCAAAACGCTGTAACTTCTCTCAGGTACAGCGGGCTTGTAATGAGTTGGGCATCGAGATCATTTTTGCTAATTCACCTCAAGGTAAAGGGTGTATTGAGCGTTCGTTCGATACTTTACAAGACCGCCTAGTACCTGAATTAAGACTTAACCATATCAAAGATATGGCAAGCGCTAATCGTTACTTACAAGACATATTCATTCCTCAATTCTGGCAACAAAAAGTAGTCGTCATAGCCAAAAACCAAGACTCTGAATATACTCCTGTAGCAGAGCATATAAACCTTGATGATGTCTGTGTTCAGAAAGAATATCGAAAGATTAGAAATGACCACACCTTTAGCTACGGAAATAAGTTTTATCTCATTGAATCGCCGCTGAAACACTCTATTGCTAAACAGAAAATAGAGATTAGAAAAACTAGTAAACACGACTTTACTGCTTATTTCGCAGGGCGTCATTTAACCGTATCAGAAGTAATTGAGCCAACTAAGCTCTCAATGGAAGATATGGAAATAAAGAAAAAACTCGACGTACTTGCCTTGGCAGATCAGCTAGGTAATGTGAGTGAAGCATCACGCATCAGTGGAGTCTCACGCGATACTATTTACCGTCATCGGCGATTAATTAAACAAGGAGGTAAAGCGGCATTAAAAAAGCAAATAACCTCTAATCATCGCCATAAAAACAGAACCGATGAGGCACTTGAAAAGTTGCTCATCAACTTCTCATTACAAAACCCACACCTCGGCCAAGTGCAAGTATCAGCACTGCTTAAAGTAAATCATGGTGTTGAGATCAGTGCCAATGGTGTCAGGTCTGTGTGGCTACGAGAAAACATGAATACCTGTGCATTAAGACTTCATCGCTCACAATCATTGCCGAAATAATTTTGCTCTGATATGGTATTACGACAAAGTCGCTCGGTAATTAGTCCGACAGTTTCCCTTGGTAATGACACTAATACAGATAACGCCTTATCATCACAGCCCAATAGTGGTGTCAAAAGTGTTCTCTTCATTCAACATCCGATAAAAAAACTTATTCTTTGTCACATTTATTTTCCAAATCATTAACTTGACGTTGTAAGCGACTATTCTCAATTTGCAATACTTTCAATTGCCTTTTCAATCGCTGAAAAGGCCCATCCGGGTTGCCAGATGCCGTTGATAATGGGTTGTCCTCATTAAAATACGCGGTAGAAAAAGTAACCCTATTTTTACTTAACTCATCCTCACTAAGCCCTGAACAAATTATTTTTGCATCGTCTTCAAAAGAATCACCGTGTTCAAAGGTTCCAATATTAGAAATTTTCCCATACACCTCAATGAGTTTATTAATACCGCGCTGATTTGCTTTTACTGAACTCTTCCCCTGATAGATATGCTGTAATTGGTCGCTGGATTCCGCCGATTTTCTAAACCATTCCACTGCTTTTTGATTATTTACCCCCGTCCCCTGACCTTTTGAATACATGACACCGACTTGAAATTGAGAAATTGCATCCCCTTGTTCAGCAGCTTTAAGACAATTCTCAAAATTCTGCGTATTATCCAAAGAAGAATCAACACAAGCCCAAATATTATCGGTAAACAACACAAACAGATAAAACAAAATACTCTTTCTCACTATCAATCCTCAATTATTTCCAAAATAATTTTTTAGATACTAAGCAATCAATTACTATACTATAGGTCATATGTCAAATTAGTAATCAGGATTTTAATGCTGTCAATATCGTTTCTCTGAGCCCTTAATTTTTATTACGAATCGCTATGAAAAAAAAATACTTCGCTCTTTTACTGTTGCTGCCTTTTTTGACATTAAATAAAAGCACCTTAGCCTATGCAGCCTCTGCAACTAAAACGTCACCTACGCCCCAGAAAACCACGCTCAGTCCAAAAATGGCCGCATTTAATCATTGCAACCATTACATTAAAAAACTATATCTGAATAAATTCACCTTTGAATTTCCTGAACGACCCAAAGGGGTTTATCAAAACAAGACTAATTTTATTATTAATGCTTCCGCTAAAGTCATTATTGGACCTAATGACTTTATAAATAGAGGTTACATTTGCAGAATCCGCTATTTATTCAAAAACAACTACAAACGTATAGACAATATCAACAGTTGGTCCATCATTGGTGTTTCTGGACTTGAGGAAAGCTTTATTACAATAGATGATTAAAACACTTATTAGTTATAAATAGCATCGTGTTTTTTATCGTTAAGATAGTCACCCTATGACTAACACACAACACCCTGAATTTCAGTTAGATACTCATATCATTCACCTTAACCATGCCGCCGTAGCTCCTTGGCCTCAGCGCACCGTCGATGCCGTTGCAAATTTTGCCCAAGAAAATGGTGCCGTAGGTTCAACAAATTATTTACACTGGCTAAGCCTTGAAAAGACCCTAAAAAAACAATTAAAACAACTCATCAATGCACCATCAATAAATGATGTTGCATTGGTAAAAAACACATCTGAAGCCTTATCTTTTGTCGCTTACGGACTTCACTGGAATCCGGGTGATAATATTGTTTCCAGCAATATTGAATTTCCTTCCAATCGAATCCCATGGCAATCACTTAAAAACCAAGGTGTAGAATTTAGACAAACTGATTTACAACGAGACCAAACACCAGAGGCCAGCTTATTTTCAAACGTCGACAAAAACACACGTCTGATTACTATTAGTTCAGTTCAGTTTGCAGCAGGCCAACACCTCAACCTTGAAATGATTGGAGACTTTTGCCAACAACGCGGTATTTTATTTTGTATTGATGCCATTCAAAGTCTAGGTGCAATAAAGTTTGACGTCCAACGCTACCAAGCTGATTTTGTTATGGCCGATGGCCACAAATGGATGTGTGCCCCAGAGGGATTAGGTGTTTTTTATAGCCGCCCTAATGCTAGAAAACTACTTAAATTAACCCAGTTCGGCTGGCATATGATCAAAGATACCCATGACTACGAAAACCAGCCCTGGGAGGCACACTCAACAGCACAACGTTTTGAATGTGGCAGTCCTAACATGCTAGGAATACATGCTTTATCAGCCAGTTTATCAGTATTATTAGAAGTTGGAATGGATACAGTAGAACAACAAGTTTTAGCCAATGCCCGCTATTTGGCCTCTAAAATACAACAAAATAAACAGCTCATTTTATTAAGTGCATCGCCAACCCAACTTAATTCTGGCATCGTACTCTTCAAACATAAAACACTCACTAAGCAGTACTTATTCAATTACTTACAAAACAAACAGGTGCTTTGTGCTATGAGGGGAGATGGGGTCCGATTTTCACCCCATTTCTATAATACATTTGATCAATTAGAGCACGCCTTAGCGCTTGTCGATGAGGCAACAACGCCATAAATTCTATTGTTACCATCAACAACTTATTCAAACCAGTCCCTTGCGATTATAAAATAAGGTTCGAAAATTACGTGAACTTTGTTCGGCAATTTGTTCTACCGATGTATTGCGTAGTTGCGCCATAAATTTTGCCACGTGATGGACATACAATGGATAATTCGGCTTACCTCGAAAAGGGACAGGTGCCAAATAGGGTGAATCTGTTTCCACAAGAAAGCGATCTGCTGGCACCTTTTGTGCCACCTCCTGAACTTGCTGTGCATTTTTAAAGGTCACAATACCTGAGAAAGAAATATAAAAATTTAAAGCTAATGCTTTTTCAGCCATGGCCCAATCTTCGGTGAAGCAATGGATGACACCGCCTACTTCAGCGGCCCCTTCTTCCTGTAAAATTCGGATGGTATCGTCACCGGCTTCGCGAGTATGTACGATCAAAGGTTTATCTAATAATTTAGCTGCTCTAATATGACGGCGAAAACGTTGATGTTGCCAGTCAAGATTCCCCTCACTGCGAAAATAATCTAACCCTGTTTCACCAATACCAATAACCTTTGAATCCTGTCCCAAATTAACTAATTCCTCAACACTGGGGTCATGGCAATCTTGTACATTAGGATGGACACCAACAGTGACCGGTATATTTTCAAACGGTTCGACTAACCGATACATGGCTGGGTAGGACTCCAAATCAATACTAATACAAAGCATCGAATCAATTTGTTGTTCCTGTGTAGCTAAAACAAAGTTTTTAAAGTCACCTTCATAAGGCGCAAGATCAATCAGATCAAGATGACAATGAGAATCAATTAACATAAAAAAGTAACCGCTAAGATTAGAAGGCTACATTGTATAAGTTGCTTGCATGCAATTCAAATGAGTTGAAAGAAGGTTCTCTATTTTAAATTTTATTGTACTATTTGTATCATTATAGAATTGTATACCAACCCCTTGAACTCGATAGTTCTCAGAATTACCCGGTGTTATCCAAATTACCTTGCCATTAATTGATAACCGCTCAGGATGATCGATTAACCGTAGTAAGATAAATAATTCATAATTTAATGGGTACGTGCTTTTAGTTGGAAGAAATAAACCGCCATTAATAATAAACGGCATATAAGATCGGTGTAGTTCATCTAAATCATTAATAGTAATCGATAATATCTCCAAATCTCTCTGAACTGACATTTAAGCTCCTATTCCTAAACCGCCATCCATTTAATAAAAAATCCCTCATAAGCTAAATTTTTATTTATCGACTGTTTTAATTGAATACGTAATTCCAACGCAACTAAATAGAAATCATATAATCGTTGTAAGTCTAGATCTCCTGTTAGCATTTTCAAGGAATCATATAAGTCAACATTCATTACCCCTGTCATCGAGGAGGTTTTATTTATTTTCATAAGATCAACAATCAAGGAAATCATCCATGCTACTAAATCAAATTGATTGTGTTCACAACAAAATGCCGCTACGGTTACAATAGACAACTTTTTACTACGTAACAGCAAGAACTTCTCAAATAACTGCGCCCTAATTGTTATTGCATCACGCTCGGCATATTCTCTCGCTAATAAAGGGGCCCCTCCAGACAACTTCAATAATAGTGGTAAATCACCGGTGATGTAATTCTCATTTAACCAATCAAGAGCACTACCGGCCGTGGGCGGTTCTATAGCTATTTTCTGGCAACGACTCTGAACAGTGGCTGGAATAAGCGACAATTGATCCGTGATTAAAATAATCACTGTCCGGTCCGGTGGTTCCTCTAATACCTTCAAAAAACTATTCGCGGCGGAACGATTCATTTGATCAGCTTGCTGAACAACAATAACCCGATATTGCAGATAATGAACGGTTAGCCTTATTTTTGACAACAGCCAACGAATCTGATCAATGCCAATATCTTTGTCGTCTGATTCCGGTTTAATCTCAACAAAATCAGGATGTGTCCCGGAGAGAAAAAGTGTACAAGGCCGACATTTTCCACACGGTGAATCATGACTACGGTCCCTAGATTCACATAATAACAAGTGCACAAAGAATCTGACCAACTGAGTCTTTCCTAATCCTGCTTGTCCGGTAAGTAATAGTGCTTGCGGAATTCGTTCATTAGAAATATAGCCTTTCAATAATTGCCAAGCCGTATCGTGCCAAGGAAGAATACCTCTAGACACGCTCATTTTTTTAGTAGCGATAATAAATGAGCAACCATATCACTTTGTACAGCGGGTAATGATTGATTAGCATTAATAATTTGGATTCGATTCGGATTTTTTTGCGCTTGTAAAAGATAAGCTTGTCTAACCCGTTCAAAGAATGAAACTTGTTCTTGTTCAAAGCGGTCGCTGATGACCCGCTCTTTCACTCGACTCATACCAATATTTATGGGGGCATCCAAGAGTAATGTCAAATCAGGTCTGAAAGTCCCTTGAACCCACGTTTCCAATTGCTGTATTAAACTAACATCAATTTCTCGCCCCCCGCCCTGATAAGCATAGGTTGCATCTGTAAAGCGATCACTAATTACCCACTGACCCTGTGCTAATGCAGGATAAATAACTTCCTTAAGATGTTGTGCTCTTGCAGAAAACATAAGCAATAATTCCGTCTGCTCTGCCACAGATTCACTACGTTCTTCTAAAAGTAATAATCTAATTTGTTCTGCCAACGGGGTTCCGCCCGGCTCTCGAGTGACCCTAACTGAAAGTCCGTTATCTTCTAAAAAACCTTTAATAAAATGGATATTGGTAGACTTACCAAGCCCCTCTCCACCCTCCAAGGTTATAAATTTTCCTGGTCTCATGGTTATTGCTTCTGATAAAGATTAACGGCGTTATTATGACTCTCTAATGAATTAGAAAAGGTATGCCGACGATTTCCACTGGCTACAAAATATAAACTCTCTCCTTGTGCCGGATGTAATGCTGCATGTATTGCAGCTCGTCCTGGCATTGCTATCGGGGTCGGCGTTAAACCCTTATGACGATAGGTATTATAAGGTGTGTCCTCAAGCAGATCCTGTGTCCTTATGTTCCCATGATATTTTTCACCCAAGCCATAAATAACAGTCGGATCAGCCTGTAGCCTCATTTTCTTACGTAATCGACGAATAAACACACCCGCTATTTGATCCCGTTCAGATGGGATGGCCGTTTCTTTCTCTATAATTGACGCTAAAATTAGTGCTTCATAGCGACTCGTTAGCGGTAAATCATAGTGCCTTGTTTCCCACTCTTGTAGCAAGACATGACTCATCTTTGTATAAGCCCTTTTTAGAATAGATAAATCCGAATCGCCTTTTGAAAAAAAATAGGTATCCGGAAAGAGTAAACCCTCAATATGTGGATAAGGACATTTTAATAAGACTAATAGTTCTGGCAGCGTAAGCGCATCTATTGTCTGTTTTATTGCCGGATGTTGCCGTAAGGCATATTTTATTTGTTGGAAACTCCAACCTTCTGGGATGGTTATAGTGTGTTGACGTGATGCTCCGGAAACAAATAAGGCTAAGAGTTCTGGTAACCTCATTCCTTGTGTTATTAAATACTCCCCGGATTTTAATTGATTCTGCTGCCCATTAACGTAGGCAATAATTTTAAACCAATGCCCGTCCACAGGAATATTTTCCCGCTTCAATTGCTCCACAACTTGAGGTAATGATTGGCCGTCTTTAATCTCAAAAACAATTGAACGCCCTTCGACTATTGTTGAGGTAACAGCCGTTTGATAACTTATTCCCGCAAAAACTAAAATTGTTAATAAAGAAAATACAAAAAACCAACAAATCACCCTGATCATAACTGAATATCCTGAGTTTTTAATTGATCTAAACACTGATTGATCTGATGCGTTACCGCTCCTACAGAAAGACTATAATTGTCTAAGTGACTGACCGGCCAAATACCAATAATACTATTCGTTAAAAAAACCTCATCAGCTTGGTACAAATGCTCTTTCGTTAATAATTGCGGTTCAACATGAAAGCCATGGTCAGCCCCATACTCTAAGATAATGCCACGGATTATTCCCGCAACGCCACAATTCTCCAAAAGAGGCGTTAAGACCATACCGTCTTTAACCATAAAGACATTACTCATGGTACCTTCAACTAAGTGCCCCTGTTGATCAAACATCAGACCTTCCTGTATTGATTCCGAAACCCACTCAGCGCGTGCTAAAACCTGCTCAAGGCGATTTGTATGCTTAATACCGGCTAACCTTGGATTAGAACTTAGTCTGCCTGAACAGAATCTAACTCTTACACCTTCTTGTTTATAACACTCAGGAAAAATAGGAAAGGGGTACAACGACAAGATTCTCGTAGGCTCAACAATTTCGGGCTGTCGATAACCTCGACCGCCTTGCCCTCGGGTTATTTGAATTTTAAGAACGGCACTTTCGGTTCCTTCGAGCAAAAGATCGATTTCACTTAAAAGAATATTATCGCCAGGATAAGGAATGAACAGTTGCTTACAACCCCGTTGTAAACGATCAAGATGACGTGAAATAAAAACAGCTCGCCCTGAGGTAACTGCTATCGTTTCAAATAAACCATCGCCGTATTGAAGACCACGATCAGCTATATCTAAATTGTATTTCTTTTCACCATTAATAAGTACATCAGTCAGCACAGTCTGAAAATAATTACATCAGAAGAAAATGTATTTTTTATGAGAAACGTTTGAAAACAAGGCTACCATTAGTTCCACCAAATCCAAAAGAATTAGAAACGGCAATATCAATAACCATATTTCTTGCAGTATTAGGAATATAATCAAGATCACATGCCGGATCTTGGTTATCAAGATTAATGGTAGGTGGAGCCACTTGGTCCTGAATGGCTAACGCTGTTAATACCGCTTCTATTCCACCTGCAGCGCCTAACATGTGTCCAATCATTGATTTTGTTGAACTCATGGCCGTCTTATAAGCGGCATCGCCCAGTGCTCTTT
Source organism: Methylococcaceae bacterium (assembly GCA_012965425.1). Lineage (GTDB taxonomy): Bacteria > Pseudomonadota > Gammaproteobacteria > Methylococcales > Methylomonadaceae > OPU3-GD-OMZ. The sequence continues at coordinate 25,146 of DTSI01000055.1, read as the reverse complement.
TAACGGCTTGGGTCTCAGCGATGTCACCTGCAGGCGTTGACGTACCATGCGCATTAATATAATCAACCTGATCGGCATTTAACTGTGCGTCTCGTAAGGCATTAGTCATACAACGTGCCGCCCCTTCACCACTTTCAGACGGTGATGTCATATGATAAGCATCAGCACTCATACCGTAGCCAACGAGCTCAGCATAAATTTTTGCACCTCGTTTTTTAGCATGCTCAAGTTCTTCTAGAACCACAACACCGGCACCATCACTTAAAACAAAACCATCCCGGTCAACATCCCAAGGACGACTAGCTATCTGTGGGTCATCATTACGCCGAGATAATGCTTTAGCCGAGGCAAATCCGCCCATTGCAGTCGGTGAACTGGTGCAACGTTCCGCCCCCCCTGCGACCATAACATCGGCATCGCCGTATTTAATCAATCTAGCCGAATCACCAATATTATGTGTTCCGGTGGTACAGGCGGTAACAATTGCAAAATTAGGGCCTTTAAGACCGTACTTTATCGATAAATTACCGGATATCATATTAATAATATTCCCGGGAACAAAGAAAGGGGAAATACGTCGTGGGCCACCTTTTACATAGGTTGCATGACAATCTTCAATACCTGTCACACCACCAATACCAGCACCAATAGCCACCCCAATACGTTCCGCATTTTCATCCGTAACAATAAGACCTGCATCTTCAATCGCCTGACTACCGGCAGCCAATCCGTAATGGATAAATCCATCCATCCGCTTGGCATCTTTCAATGGAATATATTGACTGATATCAAAGTCTCTGATAACACCGCCAAAGCGCGATGCAAAAGGTGATATATCAAATGAATCAATAGCACTGATACCGCTTTTACCGTTAACGATACCATCCCATGTGTCAGAGACCGTATTCGCCAATGGCGTAACAGCCCCTAATCCAGTGATCACAACTCGACGAGAACTCAATTTATTACCTTATAAGTCTTTGTAAAAAGCAAAAAAACAGAGCGGGGCTCAAATGAAACCCGCTGATTCTATATTTTAACCTTATTTATTTGCGTTGACGTAATCAATCGCTTGCTGAACGCTGGTAATTTTTTCAGCGTCTTCATCTGGAATTTCGCACTCAAATTCTTCTTCCAGCGCCATTACTAACTCCACTGTATCCAATGAATCAGCGCCTAAATCATCAACAAAAGAAGAATCATTTGCTATATCTTCTTTAACACCTAACTGTTCTGCAACAATCTTTTTTACACGTTTTTCAATATCACTCATTTTAAGTTTCCTTCAAATTACTCTAAAATTTGGCTATCTCTACAGAACATAATGAACTCATAGAATAGTCACAATTGCGGCTAAATTATACGTCAATTTCGGAAAAAGTCACCCAAGAAATTTACAATCCAAGGCCCTTATTGAAAATCATTATTATTTCAATAAGTTAGGGCATAAACATGCCGCCATTCACATGTAAAGTTTCCCCTGTTACATAAGCAGCCCCATCAGAAGCTAAAAAAGAAACAGCATGTGCAATTTCTTCAGGTGCGCCTAATCGACTTAAAGGAATCGAAGCTAATAAGACTTCTTTATGTTCATCAGCCAATTCACGCGTCATATCAGTATCAATAAAACCAGGCGCCACTGTATTTACAGTAATATTTCGGCTACCCACTTCTTTCGCCATTGACTTAGTAAATCCAACCATACCCGCTTTCGCCGCTGCATAATTAGTTTGCCCTGCATTTCCGGTAGAACCTACCACCGAAGAAATATTAATAACACGACCTACCTTTGCTTTCATCATCCCTCTAAGACAAGCCTTACTCATCCTAAAAATAGAGGTTAAATTAGTATTAATAATGTCGTTCCATTCATCATCTTTCATTCGCATCAACAAATTATCACGTGTAATACCTGCATTATTAACTAAAACAGTTGGAGCACCATAGCTCTCGTTAATTGTTTTAATAACAGCAGCAATAGACTCAGAATCTGAAACATTCAATTCACAACCTGTTCCCGATAAATTATTTTCAGCTAAATAAGCAGTGATTGCGTCAGCACCTTTTTGTGACGTTGCAGTTCCAATAACAAAAAAACCATCTTGTGCGAGCTTTTCTGCAATAGCACGACCGATTCCGCGACTAGCTCCGGTTACCAATGCAATTTGTTTAGTCATTAACTGCCTCCAATACATTATCTAAGGTTGAAGAATCAAAAATTGCCAAATGATTTCTACCTTTAGCAATACGTTTATTCAGACTCATTAAAACTTTACCTGGACCACATTCAATAAAATATTCAACTTCTTGACTTTGTATGTATTGAACCGTCTCGACCCAACGAACCGGTTGATAAAGCTGAGATTTAAGTAACGCTTTAATAGCATCAGGTTCCGAGTGGGAGCCCACATCTACATTATGAATTAATGTCATATTTGGGGCTTGCATGGTCAGGGGGGCAAGAACATCAGCTAGTTTACTCGCTGCAGATTCCATCAATGCACAATGCGAAGGAACACTTACTGGCAACAAAAGCGCACGTTTAGCGCCAGCATCTTTTGCCGCTGTCATCGCTCGGTCAACAGCCGCAGTATTACCCGCAATCACAACCTGTCCCGGCGAATTAAAATTAACGGCTGAAACAATTTCGCCATGAGCAGTTTCTTCACAAATAGTCACAACCTGCTCATCCGTTAACCCTAAAATGGCTGCCATTGCACCCGTACCTTGCGGAACCGCTTCTTGCATTAAGCGCCCGCGCTCGGCAACTAATAAAATTGCATCTTCAAAGGAGATAGCGCCTGCCGCCACTAAAGCCGTATATTCACCAAGACTATGTCCTGCAATATACTGCGGTCTAACATTAGTTTGCTGACACCATACCTTCCACGTAGCAATTCCCGCTGCCAACATGACCGGCTGAGTATTTTGTGTTTGGTTAAGTGCCTCAACAGGACCTTCTTGTATTAATTTCCAAAAATCAATACTAAGAATTTCTGAAGCCTGTTCAAAAACCTGTTTAACCTCGGCATGACTCTCCGCTAATGCAGTGAGCATTCCAATAGATTGTGAACCCTGCCCAGGAAATACAAATGCTAAATTACTTTGTTGATCTTCCATTAAAAAAAACCCACCTCAAATTAATATTTTATTAACGCAGAGCCCCACGTAAAACCACCGCCAAACGCTTCTAATAATATCGTTTGACCACGCTTAATTCTGCCATCACGTACCGCTTCATTAAGTGCTAATGGCACCGATGCCGATGAAGTATTACCCTGATTCTCAAGCGTCATAACCACATGATCCATAGACATTTTTAATTTTTTGGCTGTCGCTCCGATAATACGCGTATTCGCCTGATGGGGAACCAACCAATCAATCTCTGCTCTTGTCATATTGTTAGCGGCTAAGGTTTCGTCAACAATTCGCCCTAATGTATTAACCGCAATACGAAAAACCTCATTACCTTTCATGACAATATTTCCATCCTCTTCAGGCTCAATTTCAGCCTGTGGGTTTGGTAAATAAAGCAAGTCCTGATATTTCCCATCTGAATGTATATGCGTTGATAAAACACCCGGTTCTTCTGAGGCCTCAAGAATAACGCCACCCGCACCATCACCAAAAAGAATACAAGTCCCTCTATCGGTCCAGTCGACTACACGCGTATTAAGCTCAGACCCAATGACTAAAACTTTTTTAGCCGTTCCGGACTTAATATATTGATCAGCGATACTTAATGCATAGATAAAACCAGAACAAGCCGCTGAAACATCAAAAGCAGCACAATCACGAATCTCTAATCGTTGCTGTAATAAGCAAGCTGCACTGGGGAAAACCCGGTCAGGTGTACTGCTCGCCAATACTATCAAATCTATTTCTTGAGCATCTATTCCAGCAGTCTCAAGCGCTTGGCGAGCAACAACTTCTGCCATACTAGAAGCGGTTTCATGAGACGCCGCCACATGACGATTCTTAATGCCTGTACGTTCATAAATCCAACTATCAGAAGTATCAACCATTTTTGAAATATCATCGTTGCTACGAATTTCTTCAGGTAAATAACCGCCCGTTCCAGCGATTCGCGAATAAAAAGTCATCAGTGTTTCCTCTCAGCCAAAACCTGCTGTACGCGCTCACTTATTTTTTTAGGAATATCTTGTGCTATTTCAACCTCGGCTATTTTAACTGCATTAGCAAAGGCAACCACATCAGCTCCACCGTGACTTTTAATCACCGTGCCACGAAGACCTAAAAAAGTTGCGCCATTATATAGCCGCGGATCTATCCTCTGTTTAAAAGTACTCAACACCGGCATTACGGCTAACGCTGTTAATTTTGTCAACAAATTCTTATTAAAGGCCTCTTTCAATGCATGGCTAATCATTTTAGCCGCGCCTTCTATAGCTTTAAGGGCAACATTACCAACAAAACCATCGGCCACAATTAAATCCACCTTCGTTGAACCCGCATTTAAAGCTGTTCCCTCGACAAAACCGATATAATTCAAATCTGAATTTTCAAATAATTGAGCCGCCATTTTAACCTGCTCATTGCCCTTCATATCCTCTTCACCAATATTTAGAAGACCTAAGGTTGGATTATCAATACCGTCAATAGCTTTAACTAATTCTGAACCCATAACACCAAACTGAAATAAATGTTCCGCACTACTATCAACATTAGCGCCTAAGTCAAGCACATGCGTATGCCCAAAAACAGAAGGTAAGGTTGAGATAATCGCTGGGCGATCAATGCCTGGAATCATTTTCAAAACAAATCGAGCTGTAGCCATTAATGCCCCCGTATTCCCAGCACTCACGCAAGCATCTGCTTCACCGCTACGAACTAAATTAATAGCAACACGCATTGATGAGTCCTTCTTGGTGCGTAGCACTTTTGCAGGTGAATCATGCATTTCAACTTTTTGAGATGCATGTTGTATTGTGATTCGCTTAGAATCCTGATGCCCCTGTGCTTCTAAATATTCTCTAATAACCGTTTCGTCACCCACGAAAATCAATCTTAAATTCACATTGTCTTTAAGACATTGTAACGATGCGGGAATTGTTACCTCGGGCCCAAAATCCCCCCCCATAGCATCAATAGCAATTGTTGAACCAATACTCACAAATAACTCCGGAATTCACTCATAATCAAACAAACATGCATTTCAATTATCTATGCTTTAAATGCACAACAGCCACTGACCCCGTAAAACGGCATCAATGGCTGCATATGTCATTACTGTTAATCTTCTTCAGTAGTCGAAATGATTTGACGACCTTGGTAATACCCATCAGGACTAACATGGTGACGCAAATGCATTTCACCACTCATTGGATCCTGTGTTAATGTTTTTGCAGTCAAACTATCATGCGCTCTACGATCACCTCGTTTAGCACGTGTTTTGCGACTTTTTTGAACAGCCATTTCTATACTCCGGTTTTTTTTAAATCTTTTAATATCGAAAAAGGGGATTCCTTTTGAATGCCCTCTTCCAGTTCATTTTCCGTCTTTCCCAAAGCCTGCTCTAAACACACTTCAGTATGCTTAGGTACATCCGGAATTGACAAAATAATTTCATCCTCAACAATTTCTCTAAACGCTATCTTATCTTCACTCTGTACCAACGGTTCAAAATGATCAGATAACTGCTTAATCTCATCTGTTGAATTAATAATCCCTAACTGAACAGTTTTGCGAACAACATGCACCATAGTACCCAGACAATTTTGACACTCAAGATAGACTTCAGCTTCAATTTCACCCGTTATTGTCGCCACTTTCCCTTGCTTTGAAAAAAGCAACTGAAAATGCACCCACCCTTCACTGTTAATAAGAAGTTCAGACAACCGCTGCATGGACAAAACACTGAGTTCCCCTTTATATTCACGGTGTTTTTCCGCTAAAGACAAAGGATTTATATATTCAGGGAATCTATCTAACATAACTATACAATGATATATTTATTGGCTAAGATCGTCAATTCCTTTATTAATCAATTTGTTGGGGAAACCGATGCATAAAATTGTTTTAGCATCCAGTTCAATCTATAGAAAAACATTACTTGAGAGCCTTCACCTACCTTTTTGCATTGCCTCTCCCACGGTAGATGAACAAAATTACATTAAAAAAACGCCCTCAGAACTCGCCATAACACTCGCCAAAATCAAAGCAAAATCGGTAGCTACCCGTTACCCAGAGCATCTAATTATTGGCTCTGATCAAGTTGCTATGTTAAACGATCAACAATTAACAAAACCTGGGACACTTAAAAATAATATCGCCCAACTCCAGTTGTGCGCTAATCAAGAAGTTAAATTCTATACCAGTATCACTGTTCTTAATACGACAACAGGCGAACAAATAACTAAACTGGATATAACCACAGTCCAGTTTAAAGCCTTATCGGATAAACAAATTGAACGGTACGTCCATATCGAACCTTCAATTCATTGTGCTGGCGGCTTTCAAGTGGAAAAAAGAGGGATTGCATTATTTCAACGAGTTCAAACAGAAGACCCTAATGCATTGGTCGGGCTGCCACTAATAAAATTAATTTCTATTCTGGAAAAATTTAAGGTCCAGATATTTTAACCTACATCAGCCCCACTTAGCCTGTTACATCTTTAAAGGCTTCTTTAACAACAAGCATTTCCGATAAAGCCTCATGAAATGGCTTCGCCAAAATGGGGTCAAAATGCTGCCCAAATGACTCATCAATATGCTTGACCGCCTGATCAACAGACCATGCTTTTTTGTAAGGCCGCTCAGACGTCAACGCATCAAACACATCGGCTAAAGCAACCACCCGCGCAGAAAATGGAATGTCTTCGCCTTTCAAACCCAACGGATAACCGCTCCCATCCCATTTCTCATGATGTCCAAGAGTAATTTCTTTGGCTAACGACATCACTTCAGAGCGATTCTGATCACCAATAATTTGATTACCCACTTGCGGGTGAGTTTTCATAATCTTCCATTCTTCAATATCTAAAGGTCCTTCTTTAAGCAAAATGGCATCAGGAATACCAATTTTTCCAATATCATGTATCGGAGATGCTATTAAAAGTGAATCCAACCACTCTTTATTTTGAATTACTTTGCTCGCTATAATTTTGGCAAAATGACTCATTCGGTACACATGCGCCCCGGTGTCGTTATCTTTAAACTCACCGGCACGTCCTAATGCATACAATACTTCCGACTGGGTTTGCATTAACTCTTCCGTACGTTGCTGCACCTTTGTTTCTAAAAATCGCTCCGTTTTCGATAAATTTATATGCGTTTTCACTCGGGAGTTAAGAACATTGTTGTCAATAGGTTTTGGTATAAAATCTACAGCGCCTTCTTTAAACCCTTGCGCTTCTGCTTCTTTATCCGAATAAGAAGTCACAAAAATAACAGGAATCTTGGCACTTCTAGGGTCAGACTTTAAACGACGACAAACCTCAAAGCCATTCAATCCAGGCATCATAACGTCAAGTAGAATTAAATCGGGTGGGGGGCTACTGAGACAGATATCAATTGCTCGCTGACCATTTTCTGCAGATAGGATGCAATACTCTTGCTCTAATAATGCTTCGATAATCATGATATTCTCAATAGCATCATCAACAACAAGCACCGTTGCCTCGTCCTTCATGTTGTTTTTCCAACTCATACCATTCTATTCTCATTAATTAAACATAAAATAACGCCCTAACCAACGAAATTCTAAATACCGCGTAATTAATGAAAAAATAGTATGACTCTAAATTATTGCAATTCTGCAAATAACAAAAACAACATCTATGTGACGATTTTATTGATTACTATCTTGTTTTAGGTAATTCTCGATATCACTCTTAGAAAAACCGATCTTTTTAGCGACGCGATCTGCGTGGCTATTACGTGAAATACCCGCAATCAATCTAAAGGTAGGCTCCTCTTTTTTAAATTCAACCTGACAAGGCAAGCCAATGGATCGCTGAAAAAAATCATCAACCAACTGATGATTATGAGTAATCAAAATAGTGCCATTTCCTTTCTTTAAGAATCCTTCCATGATATTGCGCCCGGTTTCTATTCTTTCCTCAAAAGTAGTCCCTTCAGATAATTCGTCTAAAACAACCAAACTCTTTGTTGTAGAAGATAAAAAAATATTTTTGGTTCTTTTAAGTTCAGTACCAAATCGCCCTTCACCATCATCTAAATGGCTAATCACAGGAACTTGATAATAAATCCTATCGGCAATAGTTAAAGAAGCCGCTGCCGCCGGCACAAAACACCCTATTTGCGAGAGCAATTGGATTTGCGTTAAGGTTTTACAAAAAGCAGTCTTCCCACCGCTGTTAGGCCCGGTTATAAATGCCAGTCTCTCTTTCCGCAACCTAAAATCATTGCCAACATAATCATGAACCGTCTTTCCTAAGATAGGGTTAACCGCTTGGGTTAGGCTGACTTCGTAGTGCTTTTTATCAACAACTTTCGGCATGACCATTGCCGACGGGTAATCCTCTTTTAACTTAATAAACGAAAGTAATTCATCTAACTGACCTAAAGCATCTAAAGTATTTTGAACATTTTCAGAGTTCCTGAATTCATCACGCAGCGGGTAAATACAATGATCTCTATCAAAAGCACCTATCACCGGTATATATAACAAGGCTAACGGTAAAAACATCACAAAAAAAGAAGGGTCAAAACTTAAGCTAAATGCCGCATCACTGGCAGTCAAAGGATTAAATTGATCTAATAACCAAATAAGTATAAACATCAAAGCGATGAAAAGGGGCTTAAACAATGTTGGTTTAAAGATCATTGCCGGCATAAAAGAGCCAGAACGTTCATGTTTAGCCTGAATTGAATGCTCTCTGACGTAGACCGGACCTTTCATCAACCCATATTGGCGCGTCTGTGAAAAAGATTTAATGGTATCAAACAAGTGATTCAGGTAAGCATTATCGACAGCAGGCATCTGATTGATATTATCCACTAATTGTAATACCGTTCGTGTTCCTGTCCGATACGGCATATACCCATACCCATCAACCACATTATCCTCATTACTTGAACCAAAAAAACCCGAAAACCGACCATAAAACAATTGTAACAATCGATCCTCATGCTCTTTGACTTGATCAATAGTGTTGGTTATTTTTTCTTTTAAGGCATCATTTTTCTGAATCTCAATAACCGCACCTTGTTTATCTGTAACCGCAGAAAATGATTCCTCAGGCTGAACCAGCGATCGATATAATACCGCCTGACCAAAAGTAGTGGTTGCATAATTGATTGTGTCAAACAACTCATCAACTTCTAAAGTCGTGAACGTCGCCTCATCGATGACACCTTCACCGACTTCACCCGCTTTAACACAGCGTATCTCTGGCGCTTGATCCCCCCAAGAGTCCATAACCGTTTTTTTCATTTAAATTCCTCTCAGCCTCAAGCGCTGACGATAATATCGGCTAGCTAGTAACCTCACACCCAAAAACTAAACCTTCTACCGGTCTTTAATTAAATTCAAAAATTCCATTCGGGTATTTAATTCATCACGAAAAATACCCGTCATGACTGAAGTTGCCATGACTGAAGTTTGCTTTTCAACACCTCGCATCATCATGCAAAGATGTTTAGCCTCAATAACGACAGCAACACCTCGGGCATCTACTGCATCACCGATGGCACTGGCAATTTGTTTAGTTAATCGCTCCTGAATTTGCATTCGCCGTGAAAACATATCAACAATACGCGCTATTTTGGACAATCCAATAACTTTATGACGCGGCAAATAACCAATATGACACTGACCAATAAAAGGCAATAAGTGATGTTCACATAAAGAATACATTTCGATATTCTTCACAATAATCATATCATCAGTATCGGCCTCAAAAATAGCATTATTGAGGACTTTATCAAGGCTTTTGGTATAGCCATTATTTAAAAACTTAAATGCTTTTGCCGCACGCTTTGGGGTATCAACCAACCCTTCACGGCCAAGGTCTTCACCTACCGATTCAATGATTTTTGAAAAATATTCTTCCATATAGGTTTCTCAACTCTTTTTAAGGATAAGGGTAAATAAAAGGTCTATTATAACGTCCTTTTCAATCAGACAAAATCTAAAGCGGTTAACAAAACAGATTCATTTGCACCTGGTTCATGTGCCTTCTGACTTAAGTAACGTCGCCATTTTCTTGCACCGGGTTCACCGTGGAACAAACCTAATAAATGACGTGTTATTTGATTCAAACGAACACCGCTCGCTAATTGCTTTTGGACATAAGGGATCATCGCTTCAATAATTTCATGGCGCGTTAAACAAACAGCCTCCTCCTGATAAAATAGGGCGTCCACAGTTGAAAGCAGATAAGGGTTATGGTAAGCCTCTCGGCCAATCATTGCTCCATCAAGATTTTTTAAATGACGATCCACCTGATCCAGCGTTTTAATCCCGCCATTAACAATAATCTCCAAGGCAGGGAACGCCGCCTTAATCTGGTTTACAAGTTCATATTGTAAAGGCGGAATATCCCTGTTTTGCTTCGGTGACAAACCACTTAAAACCGCAATCCGAGCATGGATAATAAAAACCTCACACCCCCCTTTAGCAACTGTTTCAATAAATGCAAATAAATCACCGTAGGTTTCTTTGCCATCAATACCAATTCTGTTTTTAACCGTTACCGGGATGTTAACTTTATGTTGCATTTCTAAAATGCATTCCGCGACCGTTGCAGGCTCTGCCATCAAACAAGCGCCGAAACGACCATTTTGCACCCGGTCACTCGGACAACCCACATTAAGATTAATCTCATCATAGCCAAAATCCTCAGCCATAATACTACACGCAGCTAACGCTTTTGGATTAGACCCGCCTAACTGCAGTGCAAGCGGTGCTTCACAGGGATTAAAGGCTAATAAAGAAGCCGCCTCCCCTCGTAACAATGCATTTGTAGTTATCATTTCGGTATAAAGCACAGTATGTCTGGAAATTAAACGATGAAAAAAACGGCAATGCTTATCCGTCCAATCTAGCATCGGTGCGACACATACCTTCCGATTTATTTGATTAGTCATATTTTTAAGCTAACAATTCGTATCTATTCCACTTTAAGGCCGCAATAAGGCCGCAATAAGGCCGGTTAAGTGCGGCATCAACCGGATACAAATGCAATAAACAACCTCCGTAGTTATTTTCTGCTCCAAACTATAAGAGAAAAAACCCTTAGTAATTCTAATTTCCATAAAAATGGTTTATATTAAAATCATTAAATAAATGACACCCTGAATAGGTAATCTTTTTCTCAACTGATCCACTCTTCTACTGATGAGCACCCGTTTCTCTTACGCCTTAATAATTATTTTTTTAGTCACTATGTCAACGCCGTCACAAACTCGCGCACAAAACGTCTCACCATTAGGTCAATGCCCTAACACCCCCAATTGTGTTTCCAGCAAGGCCTCACCAGCGGACACAGAGCACTTCATAGAACCCTTTACACTTAAAATGGATGCCTCAAAAGCCTGGTCATTCGTTTTAAAAGTCCTCCAAGAGCAGCCGCGTACGCAAATTAAAGAAGCTACAAACGATCTTATTAAAGCCGAAGTAACCAGTCTTGTTTTTCGATTTACAGATGATGTAACTTTATTACTTAATGAAACAAATCAAACCATTGACGTACGTTCTGCATCTAGAGTCGGTCACAGCGATTTAGGGGTTAATCGTAAACGCGTTGCAACTTTACGCAAACTATTACAACAAGCTCAAGTGATTAAGTAACCCCAAAAGCCCCTTCCTTATAACTCACGCGTTGCATTAAAATTTATTTCTGGCCAACGCTCTTGTGCTAACTGCAAATTAACACGACTACTGGCTAAATACACTAAATAGCCGCCGCCATCCTCGGCTAAATTAGCAAAAGCCTTCTTCTTAAATAACGCTAATTGCTCAGGATCATCGGAAGTGATCCAGCGAGCGCCAAAAACACTAACCGTATCATAAACGCATTCAACGTTATATTCGCCCTTTAACCTAAACGCAGTTACATCAAACTGAAGCACACCTACAGCACCTAAAATCAGGTCATTATTCCTGAGTGGCTTAAATAACTGTGTGGCTCCCTCTTCCGTTAACTGCGCTAAACCTTTTTGCAAAGCTTTGGCTCTCAACGGATCCTTTAAAACAACCTTGCGATACAATTCAGGTGCAAAAAAAGGGATGCCACTGTATTTGAGTGTTTCACCCTGTGAAAAAGTATCACCCACCTGAATGGTTCCGTGATTATGCAGACCAATAATATCGCCTGGAAACGCTTCTTCTACATTTTTACGACTATCCGCCTGAAAAGTAATGGCATTACCGACCTGAATATTTTTACCTACCCGAACATGATTAATTTTCATACCTTTACTAAACTGTCCCGAACAAATCCGCATAAATGCGATTCTGTCACGATGAGCCGGGTCCATATTAGCCTGCACCTTAAAAACAAAGCCAGTAAAATCCTTTTCTGAGGATTCCACTGTCCGTTGGATAGATTGGCGACTCTGAGGCATCGGTGCATATTCAGCAAAAGCATCCAACAACTCTTTAATGCCAAAATTATTTATTGCAGAACCAAAAAAAACCGGCGTCTGATTGCCCTGTAAATATTCATCAAGGTTAAAAAGATGACTTGCACCTTTTACCAGTTCAATTTCTTCACGCAGTTCATCTGCTTGATCCCCCACTAAAACATCTAATTGTGGATTATCAAGCCCCTCAATAATGGTACCTTCAGCAACTTTTCCGCCATGATTAGGAGTGAATATATGTACTGCATCGTTATAAATATGATAGACGCCCTTAAATCGCTTTCCCATACCAATCGGCCATGTCATCGGGGCACAATCTATTTTTAAGATCTTTTCGACTTCATCTAACAGATCTATGGGGTCACGCCCTTCCCGATCTAATTTATTAATAAATGTCAAAATAGGTGTGTCTCGTAACCGACAAATCTCCATTAATTTGACGGTTCGTTCTTCAACACCTTTAGCAACGTCAATGACCATCAATGCAGAATCAACAGCGGTTAACGTACGGTAGGTATCTTCGGAAAAATCTGCGTGCCCAGGGGTATCCAGTAAATTAAGAATCTTGCCCTTATGATCAAATTGCATGACCGATGTGGTCACTGAAATCCCACGCTGTTTTTCCATTTCCATCCAATCAGATGTAGCATGACGCGCAGCCTTTCGACCCTTAACCGATCCGGCTAATTGTATGGCGCCGCCAAATAATAGTAACTTTTCCGTAAGTGTTGTTTTTCCTGCATCAGGATGCGAAATAATCGCAAAGGTTCGCCGACGCTGTAATTCAGTTATAAAATCCGCCATAATTATTCAGTGACAAAAGTGTTGTATTATACTTGAAATATTACTTATATTGGACCCAGACAGACAATCTATTTAAAGCTTAAAAGACACTTTCAACGTGCACATGAATTATTTTTAGCTTATTCGCATCCTGAACATAAAAAACAGACTTCGTAGTAACCATCAGGTTTATCTATTCCCTTAATTAAAAAAAGGATTTTTAATAAAACCCAACTGATCGCCGCGATTAGGACTTAGCGTTCCCCGAATCAACCCATTCATAGAATTCAGTTAGCCGCGGATCACACTTACAACATTGAGTACCGCACCCCTTCTCCATTGCCATTTTCTTAATTTTACCCTTATTGATCCATTTTCCGAGCATTCCTCGAATGGCATCAGCATCCATATTAAAATGATTCACTAAATCAATCAGTGCGACGCGCTTATGTTCCTTTATAAAGCACCTTAAGTCGGAAAGAATCATGCCTTATCCCCAGTAACAGATGGCACTTCTGAAGGTTTTCGATGCTGCCTATTACCCCAGATCTTAAGTATTAGAACAACCCCTAAGAAACAACTTAACACACTAATAATCCAGGTCATTGAATAGACAGGGTGAGACTCAAAAGTAAGCGACTGATAAGTAACAACTGCTGCCATATAAGCAATACCCGTCGTCCAAAACAAAACAAAGACAGCCCAAACCAAACTCGTTTCCTTATAAATCGCCGCTGTAGCCGCGACACACGGTGCATACAGTAAAATGAATAACAAATAAGCGAATGCACCGGCCTTACCATTAAAACTTGATTGCATAGCTCTATAGGTTCCACTATGAACCTCCTGCTCTTCTGCTGCAGCTAAAAGGTCTTGCGTTTCGCCGATGTTAAGCCCTAACGGATCAAAGACATTGTCAACGACTTCAATAAGATTCTCAGGAATAGTCAGAAAGGCTTCTGTAATGCCTACCCATAAATCAAATACTTCTGGCTCAATGGTATGCCCTTCGAGTTGCGCTGAACGCTCGCTGTATAAGGCATCTAAGGTACCTACAACGGCTTCCTTAGCCAGTAAACCCGTAAAAATACCTACTGTTGCCGGCCAATTATCAGAAGAAATCCCCATTGGCTCAAAAATCGGCGTTAACTCTCGCCCTACTTCACTTAAAATTGATTGGTCGCTATTGCCCCGACTAAAGGTACCATCCGTACCCATTGCGCTCATAAAATTTAACACTATAACCATCGGAACAATGACTTTACCGGCATTAACAATAAATGTTTTTAAGCGCTCCCACGCCCTGATCAAAATACCCCGTAAGGTAGGCATATGATAAGGCGGCAGTTCCATAATGAAAGGCATTGACTTTCCTCTAAATAATGCCCATTTCATTATCAAGCCCGTCATAACGGCCACAAAAATGCCAATTAAATATAATCCAAAAACCAAATTCTGCCCACCCACAGGAAAAAAAGCAGCAGCAAATAATGCATAAACCGGCAGACGCGCACCACATGACATAAAAGGGTTCATTAAGTTTGTCAGAATGCGATCACGCGGACTTTCTAACGTACGTGTCGCCATGATCGCCGGTACATTACAACCAAAGCCAACAATCATGGGTACAAATGATTTACCCGGCAAGCCGATTAACCGCATAAAACGGTCCATTACAAAAGCCGCACGTGCCATATACCCTGAATCTTCAAGCACTGATAAGAATAAAAATAAAAAACCAACAATGGGAATAAAGGTTGCTACAACCTGAACGCCACCACCTAAGCCATGTGTACTCAATACAATAAGCCAATCAGGCCAATTCCACCCTTCCAGTAAAACAGTCAACCCATCTATTAGAAAAACACCGGTAAATTGATCAAAAAAATCAATAAATGCACTGCCTATATTTATAGTAAACATAAACATTAAATACATAACTAATAAAAATATAGGGATGCCCATAAAACGATTTAACACAACTTGGTCAATCGAATCTGCAAACTGACGTGACACTTCTGTTACTTTATTAACACACTGATAGTTTAATTTGTTAGCAAAACTATAACGTGCATCCGCCGTCAAAATATCAACTTCTTCATCAGCTAACTCTTCAACCCGATGAATTAACTGACTCGCCACAGCTTTTATGTTATCACCGACCAATTGCTTGGCTAAAGTATCTCCCTCTAAGAGTCGTAACGCTAACCAGCGGGTATTATGATTGCATTTTTCTACGGCAATAGCAGACACAGTCAGCGATAACTGTGAAATCGCCTGTTCTAAACTAAGATGATAATCAATGGTAATATCTGGAATGTGTGGTGCAAATAAGGCCGTATTAATGGCCTCTTTCAATGCGCTGATACCGTGTTTAGTTGAGGCAATGATCGGTACAACAGGACAACCTAAACATTCAGCCAAGGCTGCAATATTAATATCAATCCCGCTATTTTTTGCGGTATCCATCATGTTAAGTACCACCAGCATAGGTACTTTCATTTCTAATAATTGAGTGGTTAAGTAAAGATTCCGTTCAATATTAGAAGCATCGATAATATTAATAATTAAATCTGATTGCCCTGATACCGCATAATCGCGTGCTATTTTTTCATCCAGCGACACACTGTCATCGGTCACTTCTAATGAATAGGTCCCGGGTAAATCAACCAATTCAATTTTAGTGCCATTATGAAGATATTTACCCGTTTTACGCTCAACGGTAACGCCCGGCCAATTTCCTACATATTGCCTCGAACCCGTTAAGGCATTAAATAATGTAGTTTTTCCACAGTTAGGGTTACCAACCACACCCACAGAAAAACTAGCTTGCATCAATAACAGCTTCTAATAATAAAACACGCGCTTCATCCTTTCTAAGTGACAAAGAAAAACCACGTAGTTTAATTTGAACCGGGTCACCCATAGGTGCAAAGCGAGAAACTATAAATTCAGTCCCCGGGGTTAAACCCATCGCCAACAATCGTTTACGGTAAGCTCGACCTGCATTATCAAAGCCAGTAATTCGAGCACGATCGCCGATGGCAAGGTCTTGGAAAAAAAGCGGCATCATAAGATAATCGTATTAAGATTCTAATTAATAATGATTCTCATTATAATCTAAATCAACTTCATTTTCCAATCTACCAACAAATTACCGACAAGGTTGCGCCCGCAACATAACTCAAAATAGAATTATTACGCGCAGTTCGGAAAACATTTAATAACATTGACTCTAAAAAAAAGACTTCGCTAAAAAGTTAATGAAAAAAACACTAACGATTCGATAGGAGGAAAAACTCAGCAGGTTATTTTGTAACTGTCTTTAGAAGCATCTACGCGCTCCTTTAATTCTCGACCCGGCTTAAAATGCGGGACAAATTTAGGTGCTAAAGCAACAGCACCACCGGTTTTAGGGTTCCGCCCCATACGAGAAGGACGGTAGTGCAGCGAAAAACTGCCAAAACCACGTATTTCTATTCTTTCACCCGAAGACAATGATTGATTAATCTGCTCCAACATACAGTTAACGGCTAATTCAACATCCTTAGGCGGTAAATGCGGTTGTTTTTTTGACAACTCTTCAATTAATTCTGATTTTGTCACAACTGATTATTCCTGTTTAACGCTGAAAAAAATCAAGGCAGCCACAACCGGTGACTGCCTTAACAAGGCCTTTAATTATTTATCCATTCGTTTGAATAAATCACCTAATGTTGGTGCACTCGTCACTGTAGAACCAGAAGATTTTTTCTTATAATCCTTAATAGTTGCAGTCTCTTCATCTTCACTTAATGCTTTAATAGACAATGAAATTGACTTGTTCTTTTTATCAATACCAATATATTTGGCTTCAATTTCATCACCTTCTTTGAGGTGTGTACGAACATCTTCAACACGGTCACGATTAACCTCCGATGCTCTAATGTAGCCTTCAATACTGTCAGTAATTCTTACCACTGCGCCTTTAACATCAACTGCAGTAATAACACCTTTAATCGGTGTACCTTTATCATGTTGAGCCAAGAAGCCTTGGAATGGATCCTGTTCTAATTGCTTAATACCTAATGAAATACGCTCACGATCCGTATCAACAGTTAAAATAACTGTTTCAATCTCATCACCTTTTTTATAATCACGTGCTACATCTTCGCCACTTTCTGACCAAGAAATATCGGACATATGCACCAAGCCATCAATGTTTCCACTAAGACCAATAAAGATACCAAAATCAGTAATCGATTTGATTTTACCGGTGATTTTATCGCCTTTATTATGTAATGCGCCAAATTCTTCCCATGGATTTGTTTGGCAATGTTTCATACCAAGTGAGATACGACGACGCTCTTCGTCAATCTCCAACACCATAATTTCGACTTCTTCACCCAGTTGAACCAATTTAGATGGGTTAACATTTTTATTTGTCCAATCCATTTCAGAAACGTGAACCAGACCTTCAACACCCTCTTCAATTTCAACAAAACAACCGTAATCCGTAAGATTATTCACTTTACCGAATAATTTAGCACCGGATGGGTATCTTCTAGCAATATTCTGCCAAGGATCTTCACCCATTTGTTTCATCCCTAAAGAAACACGATTCTTTTCTTCATCGTACTTGAGGACCTTAACTTGTATTTCCTCACCGATCTCTACACATTCAGAAGGGTGACGGATACGACGCCAAGCCATATCAGTGATATGCAATAAGCCATCAACACCACCTAGATCTATGAAAGCACCGTAATCAGTTAAATTCTTAACAATACCCGGTAAAACGATACCTTCTTTTAATGAGTTCAGTAATTCTTCACGCTCAGCGCTGTATTCTAACTCAACAACCGCCCGACGAGAGACAACAACGTTATTACGTTTTTGATCAATTTTAATGATCTTAAACTCAAGATCATGTCCTTCCAAGAAACTGGTGTCTCTAATAGGACGTACATCAACTAATGACCCCGGCAAGAACCCTTGTAAGGCACCAATAGCAACCGTTAATCCACCACGAACACGGCCATTAATACGGCCGGTAATCGTCTCATTCGATTCAAATGCTTTTTCAAGTTCCGACCAAGCCTTATTTCGTTTCGCTTTATCGCGGGAAAGTAATGTAGCGCCTAAGCCATCTTCAATTAAATCCAGGGCGACTTCTATTTCATCCCCGACTTCAACTTCTAATTCACCATCTGCATTCAAAAACTGCCATTTAGGAATAACACCTTCTGATTTTAATCCTGCATTAACAATGACTTTATCACTATCAATTTCTACGACAGTACCCATTAGCATTGAGCCTATACGCATTTCAGTCTTAGCTAGACTCTCTTCAAATAATTCTGCAAAGCTTTCGCTCATAATTCTTTTCCCGCGTTTGTTTTAACTTCAAACAAACATTTCTCTGTTAAGTTGATAAAAGATCTTAAATTAAGTACATTTATGATCGGCCTGATAAACTCTAAGCATAAATGAAAGAATCACTGCAATGACCTGTTCAGCGGTTTTATCCGTTGAATCCACGTAAAGCGCACCTTCAGCCAGTGCCAACGGCGCAATGGCACGTTGACTATCACGAAGGTCTCGACTCTCTATATCCTGAGTTATCTGTGCTAGATTAGCATTAAATCCTTTTTCAATCAACTGCTTATACCGTCTTAACGCCCTTTTTTCTGCCGAAGCGGTTAAGAACACCTTGTAGTTAGCCTCAGAAAATACCACTGTCCCCATGTCTCTGCCATCCGCCACAAGCCCAGGGGCCCGCCTAAAATCACGTTGTTTTTGTAATAGCACAGCACGCACCTCAGGAATTACGGCAATTTGAGAGGCTATACTCCCTGTGGTTTCGGTCGCCAAGCGCGCCGTAATGTCGACTCCATTCAATTGAACAGCCAAAACTTCAACGCCTGAAAACTCAAGTGTCATATTTTTAGCGAGTTGAACAATCTCCGCTTTACTTTCTAAATTAACTGATTGATCTAACACAGCGATTGCCAAAGACCGATAAATAGAACCGCTGTCTAAATAATGCCAACCCTTCTGGTTAGCGATGACACGGCTAACCGTTCCTTTACCCGCACCGCTGGGACCATCTATCGTTAAGACTGGATCATTCATTCGCTAGTCTGGGAAATATCAAGTCCCAGCCCACCTGCCAACGATACAAATTCAGGGAATGAAGTATTAACATTCTCACAATCATGAATCACAATAGGCGCTTTGGAACGCAATCCCGCAATCGCAAAAGCCATCGCAATACGGTGATCGCCATGCGAAATCACCTCACCCCCCTCAATGTCACCACCCTGTATCACCATGCCATCAGGCGTAGGCTCTGCCTTAACTTTTAATTGCTGTAAACCATCGGCCATCACTTGAATACGGTCACTTTCTTTAACCCGCAACTCTTCAGCACCTGTCAATACGGTGACACCCTCGGCACAAGCTGCTGCCACAAATAATACTGGGAATTCATCAATGGCTAAGGGCACTAAATGCTCAGGGATTTCAATCCCTTTCAGTTGACTCGAATTAACTTGAATATCGGCAACCCATTCACCCCCGACCTCGCGCTCATCGGTCAGAGTAATATCAGCACCCATTAATTTTAATATTTCAATAATACCGGTGCGGGTTTCATTAATACCGACATGATTTAAACGAACAGAGGAATTAGCTGCAATAGTAGCGCCTACCAGAAAAAAAGCGGCTGAAGAAATATCACTGGGTACGTCAATATCTACCGCGTGCAAGCGATGGCCGCTAGTAATTGAAACTTGGCTCCCCACCCGCTCAATAGGATACCCACAGCCCGCTAACATGCGTTCAGTATGGTCTCTAGTCGGAGCCGGTTCAATTATTGTTGTTTTTCCTTCGGCATAAAGACCCGCCAACAATAAACACGATTTAACTTGAGCACTCGCAATAGGCATTTCATAATGAATACCGGTGAGCGCTGAAGTCCCGCTAATGGCCAACGGCGCTGTTCCATCATCTTCCGTTACTATTTGTGCGGACATTTCAGCCAATGGCGCCGTAACTCGTCGCATAGGCCGTTTAGATAACGACTCATCTCCCGTTAACACTGAATCAAATGCCTGGCCTGCCAACAAACCAGAGAGCAACCGCATCGATGTCCCCGAGTTGCCTAAATAAAGGGGCGCTTGCGGTGCTTTAAGTCCATTTAAACCAACACCGCGGATCGTTACATTGCCTTTATCGGGACCTTCAATTTCAACACCCATCGCCCGAAAGGCTTTCAGTGTAGCTAAAGCATCTTCTGCGTCAAGAAAACCAGTGACTCGAGTTATCCCTTCTGCGATTGACCCCAACATAATCGAACGATGAGAGATGGATTTATCGCCTGGAACACGAATTTCACCGCGCAAAGAACCACCAGGTCGTACTGTAAAAATTATTGAATCGGACATATTTTATTAATCACACTGATCTAAAAAACGTTGACGGGCAGATTTGGCAGTAGCAAATGTTTTATAAACACTTTCTGAATCACCCGCTATTAAGCGTTGAGCTACTTCTTCCAATTCATCATTTATTTGACGAATTAAAGGAATAATCTCATCTTTGTTATTCATACAAATATCAAGCCACATACCAGGATCACTCGAGGCAATGCGTGTAAAATCTTTAAAGCCTCCGGCGGCGTATTTAAAAATCTCATCATGACTGTCTTTTTTATCTAACAATCGAACTAGTGCAAATGCCAAAACATGCGGCAAATGACTGGTTGCCGCTAAGACCGCATCATGATGGCTAATACCCATCATGGAAACATTTGCCCCTAGTTTTTCCCAAAAAAAACGCATCTGGTCAAGCGCTTCATCTGAGGTATTTTCCAGCGGGGTAATAATGACGCGCTTACCGGTAAACAAATCAAGTTGAGCGGCATTAACACCACTGTTTTCTGCACCCGCAATCGGATGAACCGGTACAAAATTATCAGGAACCGCGCCAAAAATATCCCTTGCTGATTGAACCACGCTACCTTTAGTACTCCCAACATCTGAATACACCGCATCAGGATTCCAGATATCCTTCAATTCAAGAAATATTTTATCTACAGAACCTACTGGAACGGCAATGATGACGCAGTCTGATTGCGATAAAATATCTTCGGCTGTTTCACCAAAATAACCGACCTGATCCACAACCCCTAACGTTTCAGCACGCTGTAAATTTAACGCCTGTGCTTGATAACCAACGCCAACAATATTTTTAGCCAATCCTTGCTCTCGGACTTTGCGCGCTATGGAACCACCAATCAACCCGACCCCAATAACAGATAACTTATTAAACATTAGTCAAGAACGTTAATTAATGCATCAATGAAAAACCTATTTTCTGATTCCGTACCAATACTAATTCTCAAAAAATTTGGCAAGCCATAGTTGGCTATGGGCCTGACGATGACCCCTGCTTTCAATAAGTCCTCATAAATAGTCATCGCGGGGCGCCCTAAATTGACCGTAATAAAATTACCTTTAGAGGGAATCCAGCTCAGCCCTAAAGCTGTAAACGCGCCAGTTAACTGCACCATCCCTTGTTGATTTAATGCAATAGTTTCATTCAGATATTCGCTATCGGCCAAAGAAGCTTCTGCCGCTGAGAGCGCCATAAAATTTGTATTAAAGGGTTGCCGAACACGATTTAGCAAATCAGCTATTTCAGCGCTAGACACACTGTATCCAATTCTCATCCCTGCTAATCCATAGGCTTTAGAAAATGTACGCGTAATAATTAAATTAGGGAAAAGCCCTAACCAGGCTATTGAATCCGAACGCTCATCAGGACTCACATACTCAAAATACGCCTCATCTAAGACACAAATAATATCTGCTGGAAGCTCAGTAAGAAAGCTATACAGTTGCGAGGTCGTTAAGAAAGTACCGGTTGGATTGTTAGGGTTAGCAATAAACACTACTTTGGTCTTATTATTCACCAGCCTTAACATCGCGGACAAGTCATGTCCATAACACGGATACTCACCCCCTGCCGATGCTTTTGAAATAACAGCTTGTGCCCCCACAGCCTGGGTAACAATCGGGTAAACAGCAAAAGCATATTCAGAAAAAACAACTTCACACTGCTCTGATAGAAATGTCCGGGCAATAATCTCCAACACGTCATTGGAACCATTACCCAAGGTAATTTGTGTTGTCGCAACCGCCAATTTTTTAGCCAAGGCCGTCTTCAGAGAAAAACCATTACCATCGGGGTAACGAGAAGCCTCAGTCAGCACCTCACGTACAGTCGACAAGACCTTCTCACTCGGCCCTTTAGGGTTTTCATTTGAAGCCAACTTAACAATTCTGGACAAGCCTAATTCTCTTTCAAGCTCACTCATCGGCTTCCCCGGCTGATAAGGTATTAACGCCTGTACACCCGCCAGTGCCAACTGATAAATCTGACTCGTTTCTGAATTCATGAAATTTAATTAAATGACAGCTTTAGGATAAGACCCTAAGATGGTCAACATATTGACTGACCCTTTCAATTCGCTCAATGCCTGAGAGACCTTTTCATTTTCAATATGCCCTTCAATATCAATAAAAAAAACATACTCCCAAAGGCCTTGGCGCGAAGGACGCGACTCAATGCGCGTCATACTGATATTGTATTTTGCAAACGGTTGTAAAATCTTATGTAAAGCGCCCGATTGATTACCCATTGAAAGCAACAAGGTTGTCTTGTCATCGCCTGTTTTAGAAGCCGTTTGCTCACCAATAATCAAAAATCGGGTGATGTTGTCTGTTTCGTCTTCGATATTACGGTGTAAGATATTCAATCGATACAGCCCGGCGGCAACCACCGGAGCAATCGCAGCACTGCCTACTTGCTCTGCGGCTAATTTTGCAGCTTCCGCATTACTACTCACTGACTGCTGTACTACACCGGGCAAATGATCACCCAGCCATTTCTGACATTGTACTAACGACTGCTCATGTGAGAAGACCGTTGAAATTGCCTCCAAATTATCTTCCCGAGTCATTAGATTTTGGTTAACCCGTATCTCAACCTCACCACAAATACTTAATTCAGATTTAGCAAATCGATCTAAGGTATGCGTGATTACCCCCCCGGTAGAATTTTCAACTGGCACCACACCAAATTGACAATGCTTGTTTTCTACAGACCAAAAAATATCATTAATTGATGAGACGGCAACACACTGCGCACCTTGACCGAAATGCTTAACTGCAGCTTGCTGGGTAAATGTTCCCTCCGGTCCTAAATACGCAACCGTCAAGGGTTTTTCCAAGGCCAGACAAGCCGACATGAGCTCTCGGAAAAAACTCATGGCAACCTCATCATCCAGCGGACCTTCATTAATCTCTCTGATCCGTCGAAGCACTAATGCTTCTCGGTCTGGGCGATAAAAACAGCCGTCATCGCCAGCAGCCATTTTTGTCTTAGCAACTTCAATGGCTAACGCAGCACGCTGATTAATCAAAGCAAGAATACTCTGATCAATCAGATCAATTTTAACTCTTAATTCATTTAAGGGTAAGACGGAGGTCATAAGATTATGCTATCAGCTAGTGAGTTCGCTCAAATTCTTTCATAAACTGTATTAATTTATCCACACCTTTTTCCGGCATTGCATTATATATGCTGGCACGAACACCGCCGACGGAGCGATGGCCTTTTAATTCAACCATCCCGTTATCACTGGCTTTAAGCAAAAACTCTGGCAACAAGTCCGGGTTCGATAAAACAAAGGGGACATTCATTCTAGAACGAAAAGCCAGATCAATATTATTTTCGTATAACGCAGAATCATCAATCGCCTGATATAACTTTTCAGCCTTACTTATATTAATCTTTTCGATCGCACTCACGCCGCCTAAATCCTCAAGCCAATCCAGAATTAGACTTAATAAGTACCAATTATAAGTAGCGGGCGTATTTAACATTGAACCACTGGCCGCTTGTTGTGCATAACTAAAAACCGATGGAAGTGCTGGATTTTGTGCGGCTAACAAATCATCTCGAACAATAACAACAGTAACCCCTGCAGGTCCCATGTTTTTCTGAGAACCGGCGTAAATCAATCCAAACTTATTAACATCAAAGACTCGTGAAAGAATGTTAGACGACATATCCGCTACCAACGGCAACCCCACTTCTGGAATAAAGGAGAATTCAACACCGTTAATAGTTTCATTACTGGTGTAGTGCAAATAAGCGGCTTGATCATCAAGCTGCCATTGTTCAATGGCCGGGACCGTAGAATACCCCCCTTCTTCACCACTGGCTGAAACCGTTACCTCACAATATTTTTTAGCCTCACTAATAGCTTTTTTGGACCATGCCCCTGAATTGATATAACACGCAGTCTGCTTACCTTGTAATAAGTTCATCGGAATCATTGCAAATTGTGCCGACGCACCCCCTTGCAAAAATAACACTTTATAGTTATCGGGAATGCCCATAACTGATCGCAGTGATGACTCAAGTTTTTGTGCAATCGCTAAAAAAAACTCACCCCGATGACTCATTTCCATAACGGATTGACCACTATTTTGCCAATTGAGCACTTCATCTTTGGCCCGATTTAAAACAACCTCTGGCAGCATCGATGGTCCTGCACTAAAATTTAACACTCTACTCATTAAAAATCTTCTCCTTTATCATGTGTTTCTTCTGAGATGTCATCGGGTAATCCGACAATTCGGTCCACCCCAACTACTCGCTCACTCTTGCCTAACTTAATGATAGTGACACCTTGTGTATTTCTACCAACTACCGTAATTTCATTGATTCGTGTTCTCACCT
>DTSI01000054.1 GCA_012965425.1 Methylococcaceae bacterium | reverse complement strand
AAAGGATAATTTAGAAAAAAAGGTCAACGCTATAGTGCACACTCGCAATAACAAGCAAGGCTGGGATTTTTGGATTGATCGCGGCGGTACATTTACCGATGTCATCGCCAAAAATCCAGCTGGACAGCTCAGTAGCTATAAATTGCTGTCTGAAAACCCGCAACACTATGAAGATGCCGCCATTCAGGCCATTCATGAGATCCTAAACATCCCAATCACCCGTCGATTACCTAAACAACTGTTGAATGGAGTCAAGATGGGTACCACTGTCGCTACCAATGCTCTACTAGAACGCCGTGGAGCCCGCACTGCCCTACTCATCACCCGTGGCTTCGCCGATGCCTTGAAAATCGGGTACCAAAATCGCCCTGATATCTTCGCCCTACATATCCAGCGTCAACCCATGCTTTATGAACAAATCATTGAGGTCGATGAGCGCATTAACGCCAATGGAGAACTGATAACAGCACTGGATACTTACCAACTAAAACAAAATCTTCAATCACTGTATCAACAGGGTATCCGTTCTATTGCCATCGCCTGTATGCACGGTTATCAATTTCCACAGCACGAACAACAGATTGCCGCCTACGCACAACAGATAGGTTTTGAGCAAATTTCCTGTAGCCATACCATCAGCCCGTTAATCAAGCTAATCAGTCGTGCCGACACCACTGTCATCAATGCCTACCTATCACCGTTGTTACACAACTACGTTGAAAGCGTTCACCGCAAACTGGGCAAAACATCGCTCATGTTCATGCAATCCAGTGGCGGTTTGACAGAGGCCCGCCATTTTCATGGTAAAGATGCCATCCTTTCCGGCCCAGCAGGCGGCATTATCGGTATGGCCCATATTTCAGTAGCCGCCGGATTCGACAAAGTCATCGGTTTTGATATGGGCGGCACTTCAACAGATGTCAGCCATTATGCCGGTGAATACGAACGTGACTTTGAAACCGAGATTGCGGGCGTCCGTCTACGCGTACCCCTAATGCGCATCCATACCATTGCCGCCGGCGGTGGTTCCATCCTGCACTTTGATGGCGAACGTTATCGAATCGGGCCTGATTCGGCCGGGGCTAACCCAGGTCCGGCTTGTTATCGTAATGATGGCCCTCTCACGGTCACTGATTGCAATGTCATGCTCGGCAAACTGCAAGCCAATTGGTTTCCACAGCTCTTCGGCCCATCTGCCGACCAACCTCTCGATACTGATGTCGTTCATCGTAAATTTACCGCGCTGACCCGTACCATCAATGCCGCCACTCAAACTCAGTCATCAGTCACTGAGGTTGCCGAGGGCTTTCTCGCCATTGCCATCGACAATATGGCCAATGCCATAAAAAAAGTATCGGTACAACGTGGCTATAATGTCAGCGACTATACTCTATGCTCATTTGGAGGTGCCGGGGGTCAACATGCCTGTCTGGTAGCCGATGCCTTAGGCATGTCACGGATATTGATCCACCCCCTTGCTGGAGTCTTGTCGGCTTTGGGCATAGGTTTAGCTCAACCTCGCATTATCCGTGAAGCCGCCATCGAACAACCGTTAACAACCGGCTTGATGGCACAATTGGAACAACAGTTTAGAAAACTAGAGACTCAGGCCAGCGATGAATTACAGGAACAGGGCTTAGAGAAGGAGCTTTACAACAACCAACGTCGTTGTTTTATTCACTATCAGGATGCCGACACCCAACTACTGATTAATTTTTCATCTGAACAGGATTTACACTCACAATTTGAACAAGCCCATCAACGTCAGTTTGGCTTCAGCAATAACACAACCCCATTGATCATTGCTGCCCTTCAGATAGAAATGCACGTCGAAATGATCACCGACACCCTGAAGAAAGCAATCAACCCAGCTAAACCACATCAAAATAAGCATAAATTTAAGACCATTCCTGTACTGGAACAAGTCAATACCACCATGTCAGGAAAGACCCTGTCCACACCGATCTATGATCGAAACGAACTGCATTCGGGCAGTCACATCACTGGCCCTGCCATTATCATCGAACCTAATAGCACTATCGTTGTTGAACCAGACTGGCAGGCACAATGTCTTGTCGGTGGGGAGCTACTACTAAGCCGTGAGATACAACAAATATCCCCTGTGATTAGTGATAATAATGCTACCGCCAGCCCAGTATTACTCGAAGTCTTTAACAATTTGTTCATGTCCGTAGCTGAACAAATGGGGGTGATCTTACAAAACACCGCCCGTTCTGTGAACATCAAAGAGCGACTGGATTTCTCCTGCGCGTTATTCGATAGCCGTGGCCAGCTCATCGCTAATGCCCCACACATCCCAGTCCACATTGGCTCAATGAGCGATACAATTTTAGCCGTCATCAATGACCATGGTGCGGCCATACAACCCGGTGATGTCTACCTATCTAACAACCCCTATAACGGTGGCACCCACCTACCCGATGTCACAGCCATCCGCCCAGTATTTAGGGAGCAACAATTAATCGCGTATATCGCCGCCCGTGGTCATCATGCTGACATCGGTGGCATTAGCCCCGGCTCAATGCCCGCCAATAGTCAACATATTGATGAAGAAGGTATCGTCATCGATAATATTAAAATTGTCAGCGCCGGTCAATTTGATGAAGAGGCAATACGCTCATTACTCAATAAACAGCCCTGGCCTGCTCGTAACATCGATCAGAATATCGCTGACTTTAAGGCTCAAATTGCCGCCTGCAACCGCGGTGCCCGTGAACTGGAACAGGTCTGCAAGCATTATGGACTTCCAGTCGTTCAGGCCTATATGCAACACATACAAGACTATGCCGCTCGAGCTGTTGCTCAACTGTTAAACAATATAGACAATTGCGGCTATCGTTACACCATGGATGACGGCAGCCACATCGAGGTTACTATCCAAATAAGCAAAGGCAAGCAACCCAATGATCAAACCGAGGCCCATGTCGATTTCACCGGTAGTAGCGCCATTCACCCCGGCAACCTCAACGCCCCGGCCTCGGTATGTAAGGCCGCAGTCTTATATGTGTTTCGCTGCCTGATCAATGATGATATCCCACTCAATCATGGCTTTCTAAAGCCCCTGAAAATAACTATTCCTGACAATTCCATACTTAAACCCAACTACCCCGCCGCTGTCGTTGCCGGCAATGTTGAAACCTCGCAGATTATTGTCGACACCCTGTTCGGCGCTCTGGGTATCCAGGCCGGTTCACAAGGCACCTGCAACAACTTTACCTTTGGTGATGATCAATATCAATATTATGAAACTTTGTGTGGCGGCACCGGTGCCAATGCCAACCACAACGGTTGTGATGCCATTCATTCCCACATGACTAATTCACGCCTGACCGACCCCGAGGTCCTCGAACAACGCTTCCCGGTATTACTTGAATCCTTCTGTATCCGTAAAGACTCTGGCGGCGAAGGCAAATATCAGGGCGGTAACGGAGTCCAGCGCCGCCTACGATTTCTACAACCAATGACGGCCAGCATCATCTCCGGTCAGCGCAAGGTGGCACCCTTTGGACTTGAGGGCGGTGAACCCGGACAATGTGGGGATAATTTTATCGAACGCATTAATGGCCACACTGAACAGCTGTCTGGCTCCGACCAAGCCGACATGGAGAAAGGCGATGTGTTCGTTATTACGACGCCAGGCGGCGGCGGGTTTGGAAAAACAGAATAAAACCACTCCCCATAGATCTCTCACAGTGACAGAAATTAGATTTACAATGTGCAAAAAGAGGCCGACCGTTGCAATCCCTAGGAAATATATTTAGGCTCATCTAACCACGTAATTGAATGTGGTTATTTGCTCATGAACTGATGCATTAATTCAGCAGGCCTTATCCGAATAGCTTTTATATTTCTGCAGACACTAGCTGCTGTGTCTGCCCTTCCAGAATACAACGTTACACAGCTTTTTGCTTAATTTCGTAATCTACTGGCGATAAATAATCATTGGTTGAATGAATTCTCTCAAAATGGGTAATTGCTCCCCCGGCAAAAATGCGAAAGATAACTTTTAATTTTCATCACAGTATAACTTTTTCTGACCATCATCCCCCGTTAGGACCGCAATAGAATCGTGGTTAGACCATAACCAAAGATACAATTCCGTGTATTGTTGGTAACGGTTTCGGACCTTTCATTATAAAAGTCCCATGAGAGCCAAACGCTTAAACACCATCTCTAAGTGGTATAAAATCACGACCAGGATCATGTTCCACAGAAAGTACGATAATTTCTATCTTCATCCATAGGCACGTCTTGATAATTAATGGTATTAGCTAATTCATTGTACGGTGACCGTAATACGGTAAGAAAATCATCTGCGGCCTGCGTATTGCCTGTTTCTTCACATGCTGTTAAAACTCTCTCTACATGGTGATTTCTTGGAATAACAACAGGATTATTAGTTTTCATTAATGCTGTAGCAAGTTTCATATTTTCTGTTGAATCACCTAAATATACTTTCCATCTGTCATACCAATCACCTAATGTTTCTTTTAATTCATTCGCTAAGTCTTCATCATCCAGTGACTGGGTTAAATCAGTAAACATTTGGGTATAGTCCAATTGTTTATTTTTCATTTGGTTTAATAACTCGATGATAAAGTCTTTATCACTCAGCTCTATTTCAACTAAGCCTAATTTATTGGCTAACATCCCGAAGTAGGCATGTTCAAATTTCTGGGTAAATTGCGAGAGCAAAGGTTCAACGATAGCTATGGCCTCTTTTTCATCATGACTTATTAAGGGCAACAAGCACTCTGCAAGTCGAGTCATATTCCACAAGGTAATATTAGGCTGGTTACCGAATGCGTATCGCCCTTGTTTATCGATAGAGCTATAAACCGTATGGGGATCGTAAATACCCATCATTGCACAGGGGCCAAAGTCGATAGTTTCCCCCGAAATGGCAACATTGTCAGTATTCATTACCCCGTGAATAAAGCCAACACGCATCCAATTAACAACCAATGCGATTTGTTTGGCTATCACCGATTCAAGAAACGGAATGACCCTGTTTCCAGGGGCCTCCTTTATCTCAGGGTAATGACGGTTTATCGCATAATCAAGCAGTGTTGTGAGCGACTCTATGTCGTTTCTGATTGCGAAGTACTGAAATGTCCCTACGCGGATATGACTTGAAGCTACTCGGGTAACTACCGCACCCGGCCTTAAGGTTTCCCGGTACACCGACTCGCCCGTAGTAACAACGGCTAAACAGCGAGTAGTAGGTACCGCCAGAAAATACATTGCTTCACTCATAATGTATTCACGAATAGCCGGACCTAGTGCACAACGTCCATCCCCCTGTCTTGAAAAGGGCGTAGATCCGGAACCCTTGAGTTGAATATCAAAACGATGATTATTGTTATCCAACACTTCACCGATTAAATGTGCGCGACCATCGCCAAGCTGCGGGCTAAGATGACCGAATTGATGTCCACAATAGGCCAACGCAATCGATTCAGCACCTTCAGGTAAAAAATTACCTGAAAAATATTGTGCTTTCAAAGCAGCGTTATTTTGTAAAGACTCGCTTAATTGAAGACTTTCAGCAAGGGTGTTATTCCAAAATAACAGCTCAGGTTTAGAGACAGGCGTTGGTGAAACACGTTGATAAAACGCATCACCTAGATGAATGTAACTGTTAGAAAATTTCAAAATCACCTGCCTTTTAACTGACTTAAACTAAGTAACATAAAAATAATATTAAACTATTTTTACCAAAAAAAATTGTAATTGAAACCAATCCCATAGAACAATTATATGCATTCAATACGACATAACCAAAATTATAAATAAGTTCCGAAGGGATTTTTTAGATAAACAACTTGATCAAGATTAATTCCTTTCGCACCTTTATTTGTAGCATAATAATACCTCAAAGGGGTAGTCATCTTCATTAGCCCAGAACACTCCCTGTGCAAACGGAGGCTTAGCATGATTGTTGAACAGATATGGACGGCTAATACGTTTCGTAATTTCAATTACCTGATCGCCTGCCCGGAAACGGGTGAAGCCTTGGCTATCGATCCGCTCGACCATCAAAAATGTCTGAGCACCGCAAAACGACATGGCTGGACCATTACCCAGATACTAAATACCCATGAACACGGTGACCATACGGGTGGCAACCCAGCAATGATTGCTGCTACCGGAGCAAAACTGCTGGCGCATTACAACGCAAAACACAGTATCTCCGGTATTGATATTGGCCTGTCTGCTGGCGATGTCATCAAGGTAGGGCGCACGGTGGAATTACTTGCACTGGATACTCCCGGGCACACCATGAGCCATATCTGCCTATTATCACAAACCGATGACCCCGCACTATTTTGTGGAGATACATTATTTAATGCAGGTGCCGGTAACTGCCACAATGGCGGTCATCCAAAACATCTTTACGCGACCTTTGCTAGCCAATTATCCAAGCTCAATGACCATACCCGCATTTATCCGGGGCATGACTATATTAAGAATAATCTACAATTTACTTGTGCTCGCGAACCCGACAACAGACACGCACAGGCACTATTGAAAAAAGTCTCAGTTCAGAACCCGAACAAAGCTCTGGTATCGACGATAGCAATAGAAAAGAACATCAATACATTTTTTCGCCTGCAAAACCCATCGATAATCGCCAAACTTCGCGAAGACTTCCCTGATTTACCCGAACAACCAGAGCCTAAAACCGTATTTTTAAAATTGCGAGAATTACGCAACCGATGGTGATGCTGATTAGGCGCATCACCGAATGACACAAATTAACCTAGCGTCTCGCAAGCATTAAAGAATGGGACCGGACACATCGTATAAGAAAAACTGCAAGCCTACTATTTTGGGGCCTGATCTGTCGAAACCGGTTCAACATTAACACTATTTTCTCATGACTCATCCTCTTTAAGAAAACAGTGCTGCAACACTAAAAAAACCAACCACGACTAAAAAAAACCATGAATTAGCCCTCACTACAAAGCCAAAAATAGCTTCTTTACTACTGCCCTACCGATACATACAATCTAGTAAATAGTGATCAAACACTTCAGGGTGACGTTTAACTTGATCTATAACTGGATTAAATTTAGAACATAACTTATCACTGCCAAATAATGAAGCTCTATTAAATCGCCCTTGCTTCTTTAAACGCTTACGCCCTAATTTAATCAAGGCCTCTAAGTTTCTTTTTTCTGTTCGCTTTCTAATTAACGAGATGAGACGTTCGGAAGAATCGTCATTAGCACAAGTTAACTGGAGAAAAATGAAGTATTCCAAACGGCCTTCCTCTTTTGCTAACAACTGACTAAAACTGATCGCCCCTGACAGTTTCATTCGAGTGTAATAAAAACTAACCATGCGGAACCATTCAATGACTTCTAGCTCACCAGTGTCAGGATACGTGTTAAAATAAACGGCTATCATTTGTTCCAAATCAAGGTTACTTTTGGCCTGATTGGCTTTAGCAGAAACCACAACGATATTGTCTGGCTTATAACCACGCGTATTATCAACGCGGTCAATTGACCAGTCTGTTAACAATCCACCCGAGAAGGTAAACCGCTCTTTAGTGACCGGACAACAATAATGTGTTTTGAGTAATTCATTTTCTAAGTCTTGAGCACTGATAGAAACCGTTAATCCCTTTGCATAGGCTCGCCCCTTAATGGTCATTAGCTTCTTTTCATAAATCGTTGGCCGCTTGCGACTTGCCTGCTGCAATTCAGCTGCGTCATAACCTTCCGCTATAGATTTACGAACTTCAATCGGGAAACGCCATAGCTCTAAGGGAAAATCATAGCGATACTTATCAAAACCTAATTCAAAAAATCTGCAACTCATCCTTCACCTCTTGAATAGAAAGATTCAGATAAATTAAAACACTGTTATGTAAAAGACATTGTGGGTAAATGATGAAGGTAATATTAAGTAAACATGAACCTTGTAGTGGTTAAGTAATTTTGTCAGCAACATTTGGTGCCAAACCATTTTCATGTTGATGATGTCTCTATTGACTTTAATACCCGATTACATAATCAATAATATTGGTTTTAGCAAACGGGGCTATAACTTTACCCCGATTAGCCGCAGTGCCATTTGAAGTGGCTCAAAATCCCTATTCTTCCTAGGGGTTGATTGTAATCAACTCAACTTCAAATACTAATGTCGAGCCTCCTGGTATGCTGGATTGGTCAGAATTCCCGTAGGCGATGTCAGAAGGAATATAAAGTGTTATTTTCCCACCTTCACCAATCAATTGTAGTCCCTCGGTCCAGCCTTTGATTACTTGATTGAGGCCGAATGTTATAGGCTCGCCTCGTGCGATTGAGCTGTCAAAGACACTACCATCTATAAGCTTACCTTCGTAGTGGACTTTTACCTGATCCGTAGCAGTTGGTTTTGCATCGCTTCCAGCTGTGTGGATTTCATAATGTAGGCCGCTTTCAGTTCCTTTAACATTTATATTTTCGCTGACTTTGTTCTTAATAAAGGTCTTACCATCAGCTATGTTTTTTTTGGCATTCTCAACACCTGTGGTCATAGCTGCTTTTTGTGCAGGTGGAATATTTTCTTCAGCTCTTTTTTTGAGGTAGTCTTGCATCTCTTGGGTAACGAGTTGTGGATCTTGAGCGGCTTGCTCTCCCGTGTAGCCAGTTTTGATACCCTTGATGATCAATGCTAATTCTTCATTGTTCAAACCAAATTGAGTAATCCCAGATTGTTGGGAAATGATCCAGCCATAGGTTTCTAAGTAACCGGCTTCTTTTTCTGAAATAGTCTCTGTGTTTGTTGATGTCATAATACCTGATATGTCCTGTTAATAATTTGAAAAAGATTTTATCACGGAACAGCAGCCCACAATGAAGCCTTAGAGATTAGACACGATAAATTAAAGGATAACAGCCCAAAAGTGAGGTTTAAGTGCATGGTGTAAAAATTAAATTTTATCAAATCAGGTAAGCCCACACATAATGATTACATTGAGCGATTTAATCGTACTTGTAGTAATCATATTTTAGATTGTTACTGGTTGACCGATTATTTGTCGTAATCTAAGCGTCAGCAACGATGAAAATAAAAGACTCCCGATACGGTCTCAAGTCATTTACAGCAGTGTTACGCCATCTCGTCGAGCGCTGCCCGCCATGGAAAGAGAAGGCCGGTAGAGCTAGGTAATTCTGGGTACCCAACGTACGTAGCGCCAAAAGGGGTCTAGAATTACATCCGCAATGCTGTCAAGCCATTTGCGGGAATGTTACGAAGCCTGCATCGAGCTTGCAATGATGTGGCGGAGTTGACTGTCCGCAGGGCAAACCGGGGCGCCATAGGCATTAATTGCCACGTGACTTTTGCAACTGGCTTGAACTCAGATGCCCAAAACAAGTTTTGAAAAATAGTCGTACGCTTGTGTACACCGTTTGTGAGGCAAAAATATTGCCAATCTCAAAAACTAACGTTAAAATCCCCCTTCTCTTAACCCCTATCGCCCTTGGTTTTACCACTGACCCTTACCACACTTACATGAAGATCGGCATAGACCTCTCACAGAACACTCGCAAAGATGATTAACTTTATAAAGCACACCTTTAGGATGACCCGTTCAGAACTTTTTGTGGAATTATGGAGATATAATACATGACCCGAAAAAACCTATTTTTTGCCAGTTTACTCATTTTTCTAGAAGGATATTGTGTTCTTTCACTGGAAATATTAGGCACGAGACTATTAGGTCCAGCCTTTGGTGCCAGTATCAATTTGTGGGCAGCCCTCATTGCCGTCACGCTTCTCTCTCTCAGCCTAGGTTATTGCCTTGGCGGCCGTTTAGCCGATCGATATAAACGGCGTGAAATACTGATCGTTATCGTTTGGCTTAGTGCCGTGTGGACCTTAGTCATTCCGTTTATCAAAAAAGATACTGTAGAAACATTCTCTTTTTTGGGGCTAAAATGGGACATGCTGTTGAGCTCAGCACTGTTATTCACCTTTCCATTGACCATGCTGGGAATGGTGACTCCATTTATACTGCGCATGTGCGTAGAAAACCTTTCAACTATTGGTCATATTGCAGGCCGTTTGTATGCGACATCTACCGTCGCGAGTGTTTTTGCCGCGATACTGACCGGGTTCTTTTTTATTCCCGTTTTTGGTACTTTCAACGTCGCCATGTTGGTGGTCTTGGTACTCACTGTAATGAGCCTGCTTAGCGCTTATATATATTGTGGCAATGTTCGTGGGTTGCCGCTAGCCATCAATGTTCCACTAATTTTATTAGCAGTGGGATTAATCGTATTCAATAAGCCTGACTATGATAAAAGACTGTTGGAAGTTCAACATAGTCAATACGGAGAAATTCGTGTTATTGACTTAGATTGGGGGAAATTTTTAGTAATAGAAGGAGAGATCCATTCCGGGATAAGAAAATTTTCTGACCATAGCACCTACGTTTACCCGATCTTATTACAAACAGCAAAAGATCTTTTTGACACCCCCGGAGATGGTTTGGTTATCGGCCTTGGTGCGGGCACTACCATTAAGCCATTTGTTGATGCCAACTGGCGGATGAGTGCCGTAGAAATCAATCCAGTGGTTATTGATATGGCTTACAAACATTTTGGATTAGACATTCCAAGATCAAAAGTCCATACTCTTGACGGTCGGCGGTTTCTCCATGAAACAGATAAATCATTTGATGTTATTGCATTTGATGCCTATGGTGGATCCGGAATTCCTTTTCACCTGATAACTCAAGAGGTTTTTGAGCTTGCCAAGCAGCGGCTTAATCAAAAAGGCGTGTTGGGGTTAAATGTTATTGGCGATGGATGGGATTCTCTTTTGCTTCACTCTATTTTAAAAACCCTCGATCTGGTTTTTACCCACGTTATTGCTCTTCCCGCCTCAGCAGACAAGGCCGGCATACAAAATTTTATTGTATTTGCATCGGATTCAGAAATAACGCCTAAACTTCAGAATTATCTGCGCAGAGAATCTCATGAAAATGACTTTTATCGCATCATAATAGCACAGCCATTCAAGAACATATTCACCAGCAAGCCCCATGGAATAATCCTCACAGACAACCACAATCCTGCAGATTTATGGGGAGATGAAATTAATTTTAAAATCAGAAGCACTAAGAGTCAAACCGTTGACCGCTCACTGTTATGGTAATGATTTAAACCATTTCAGAGAATTATGAATACAATGCCCAGTGATATTTAGCAAAGGCCTAATTAATTCAAGCATCAACCACACTCTTCGCTTTTCATCTATGATAAGGCATGGACAACTTTGCCAGAACGCCCTAAAGTAACCTGACAAATGAACCCTATGGCCATACAGCATAAAATACCCAATTACATCAGTTTTATAATAATGATAATCCATTTAATAGCTTACCTATGAAAGATTCATTAATTCACTATGGTATCGTTTTTACGGGTGGGGCAAGTATATTGGCCATTGAAATTCTTGGCAGCCGCATGATCGGCCCTTATTTTGGCGTCAACCTTTTTTTATGGACTGCCTTATTAAGCATAACATTAATTGCTCTTGCGCTAGGATACTCTTTGGGCGGTATACTTGCCGACTATAAACCTTCCTACCGAATCCTCGCCACACTCTTTTTTATAGCGGCTATGTGGCTATTTATCCTTCCCCATCTTACAGAGCCGTTATCCATATTCTCCCGTCATTTCGGATATAAACTGGGGGTTTTGTTCACATCTCTATGTCTGTTTACCATCCCTCTTAGCTGTCTTGGATGTGTGACTCCCTATGTGCTGAAATTGCGTGCCCGCTCCCTGGATAAAGTGGCCACTGATGCTGGAGATCTCTATGCCTTTTCAACCGTAGCCAGCGTATTAGCTGCTCTTGCGACCGGGTATTTTTTTATTCCTTTTGTAGGTGTAAAAGAGTTTACCCACCTGATTGCGCTAGTCTTGACCTTATTGGCTGTTCTTCTCTATGTTTACGACCGCAAACAAACCAACTAATATTGCCCTATTAATATACGGGGCTACGTTATTCCTATCGCAGGTTTGCGTCATGCATGTTGCCCTCTAGCTACAAATTTTTGTCTATTTAATGATTGCAGTATTGCTATTGAATATTTACGCGCACAGCATAATATCCAGGGTATTGTAGTGGTCAAGTAAATCTGGCCACGGTATTAGAGACAAGATCGTACTTCGCCTCTGCTTTATTTGGTGGCAAGCCACCGTTATGTTGATGCGGCCTGTGCTGGCTGTAATACCCAACAATTGCCGCGGCAACTCATGCCTTGCCTTATCTGTAACCGCCAGAGGTTTTGACGGAAACTAATACTCGTGTAATGGCTACCGTGGTCTGAGTGAAACATGATTTCTTTTGGCCTGCCGCGCAGCTCATAGGCCATGTTTAATGCTTGCTTTGTTAGGTTGTTGTCAGGCGATCTAGATAGCGCCCAACCCATCGGCTTTCGTGCAAATAAATCAATGACGACTGCCAAGTAGCGCCATCGTTACCCTGTCCAAATATAGGTCACGTCACCACACCAGACTTGATTTTGGATACCCACATTGAACTGCCTATTCAGTTTCGTTAGGTATTGCTACATGTGGCTGCAATGCTTTTTATACGCATGTTTAGGCAATTGACAACTCACCAAGTCTAGCTCTTTCATGATCCGTCAGCCCCGGACCTGCTTAGCTCGATACCGTCCTGAGACACCATGGTTGCAATGCTTCTTGATCCCGCCGAGCCATTGCTTGACTCATGTTTTTCATTGACAAGTGCGCGTAGTTTTACCTTATCAGAGTCGATGACTCGACGATGGCTACGCCAGTATTTATAACTACTGCGGCAAACGCTAAACTACTCACATAACAGTTTAACTGGATAGCTCCCTTGAAGGCGACGAATCAGCTTTAGCTGTTCAGTGAATCCGACATCAAAAGAGCCGTTGTAGATTCAACCTGTCAATGCACGCTCTTCTGTAAAACTTGTTTTGGTGTTTCAAACATCAGTGTTTTCCTAGGTCTATTATTCAGCTGATCGGCTACTTG
>DTSI01000053.1 GCA_012965425.1 Methylococcaceae bacterium | reverse complement strand
TATATGGGCGCAATATTTCTTTATGTCGCGAACTAATTTTTCTTGCCATATGGGGTGGACCATATATGACGGCGTTGCGGAGGTAATTCCAGATCCCCTCTGGCGCTGGCGGGTATCGAGAATCACCTACGCCTACCGGGGGCTACCAGCCTTCGCATTCGCTTTCCAACGCTGGCAGCGTAGGCCTATTTTATTAGGCTAAAAGAGTTTCTGTTAATTTAATCCAATACGTTGCGCCAATCGGTAGAATGGCATCATTAAAGTCGTAGTGCGGATTATGCAGTAAGCAAGACCCTTTTGAGGGTCCGTTACCGATCCAGATATAGCAACCGGGTTTTTCTTTGAGCATGAAGGCAAAATCTTCAGCGCCCAGACTGGGTTCTGGGTTGCGTTCAACCCTGTTTTCACCGACAGTGGTCGTTGCAACCTGAGCACATAACTGCGCGGCCTGATCATCGTTCCAGGTGACTGGGTAACCTGGGTTTTCTGGATTAAATTCAATCGTTGCCTGTAATCCAAAGCTTTTACAAAGTGTTGTTGCGAGCTCTGAAATAGCACTTTGAAGTTGTTTTTCTATCATAGGATTAAAGCAACGGAAGGTCCCTTTAAGTTGGGCCGATTCGGGAATAGCATTCCAAGTGCTGCCCGCACGAATTTGAGTAACGGAGAGAACGGCGGCTTGGGTGGGGTCAATCGTGCGGCTGATAATGGTTTGTAATGCTGTTATCAGGTGAGCAGCTGCAACAATCGGGTCTTTTCCAAGGTGCGGCATTGCCGCGTGTGTGCCCTGCCCCGTTAGGGTGATTTTAAAGCAATTGAATGAAGCCATCATAGCACCTGCCTTTACCGCAAAATATCCTGTTGGAAGGTCAGGAAAATTATGCATTCCATAGATGCTATCAACGGGGAATTGCTTGAATAAGCCCTCTTCTATCATTCGTTGGGCCCCGGCCCGCCCTTCTTCTGCGGGTTGAAAAATAAACCGCACAGTACCGTTAAAGTTTTGTTGCTTAGATAAGTAGCAAGCGGCGCCGAGGAGCATTGCAGAATGGCCGTCATGGCCGCAGGCGTGCATTTTACCTGTATGCACAGATTTGTAAGTAAAGGAATTTAGTTCTTGAATAGGCAGAGCATCCATGTCGGCGCGTAGGCCTATCTTAGCATTGCTGTTGCCGGCGGTAAGAGAGGCAACAACCCCGGTCCCGCCCAGGCCTTGGTGCACATCAAGGCCAAAGCTTTTAAGCTTATCGCTGATAAATTGCGCCGTTTGTATTTCCTCATAAGCCGTTTCTGGATGTTGGTGAAGGTGTTGGCGCCATTGGCGCATGTCGTTAAATAGGGGTTCTAAAAGATGGCTTGGTGCTTTCATGGTATCGATGATGGTTTGTTAAAATGGTCGTGATGATCATTATCTAGGATAAAGTAAGATAAGATGGGGCGATTGATAAGGTTTCTATGGGTTCGATAAAGGTTTCAGGGGGCTCGGGTGGTTGCGGTGAGTAGAAATGGAGAGGTCTGGTGAGTAAAACAGCATTGATTACGGGCGCAGCAAAGCGGCTTGGTGCAGAGATAGCACGTACGTTGCATGGCGCGGGGTATGATATTTTGATTCATTATCAACATTCTAGAGAGCAAGCTTGTGAGTTATCTGACCGGCTCAATGTACTGCGGGCTAATTCTGCGTCATTGATTCAAGCTGATTTATTGAATACTGAAGATTGCAGCACATTGGTTGAATCGGTTCCTAAGGATTTAACCGTTTTAGTGAATAACGCTTCAGTGTTTTATCCTACAGAATTGGCGACAGTAGCAATGGCTGAGTGGGATGAGTTGTTGGGTGTTAATTTAAAAGCGCCCTTCTTTTTGTCGAAAAGTTTATGGCCAATTTTAGCCTCTCAACAAGGCAGTATCGTTAACATTACTGATATTCATGCGGGTAATGGTTTATCCGGGTACCCGATTTATAGTATTGCAAAGGCAGGACTGGAGGCGATGACTCGAGTATTGGCGAAAGAGTTTGCGGCGACTGTTCGGGTTAATGCGGTCGCACCAGGGGCTATTTTGTGGCCAGAAGGGAACGAGGAGATGGATGACGTAAAAAAAACGGTGTTATCTCGTATTGCGTTGGGGCGGTGTGGTCAGCCGGACGATATTGCTAAAACCGTGCTTTTTTTAGTCGATCAAGGTCAGTATATTACTGGCCAGATTGTAACGGTAGATGGCGGACGAACCTTGTTTAGTTAGCTTGAGGTCTCTATTTTGTGTCGTTTAAGGTCTGATTTGTCAAAGCTTTCCCAAAGATTAGAATATTTCAGGTTAGATACCGG
Source organism: Methylococcaceae bacterium (assembly GCA_012965425.1). Taxonomy (GTDB): domain Bacteria; phylum Pseudomonadota; class Gammaproteobacteria; order Methylococcales; family Methylomonadaceae; genus OPU3-GD-OMZ. Next base: position 10,790 of record DTSI01000053.1, on the reverse strand, counting down.
GTGTCTAAGGTCCGGAGAAATCTCAGCAAGTGGTTCTAGGACAAAGGCGTAGTGGGTAATTTCATCGCGAGGAATTTGCAGTCGTCCTTCTGAAATAATGAGGTCGCCATAGAGGATCAAGTCAAGGTCGAGTGTTCGGGCTTCGAACTTATGGCCACCATGAACGCGGCCGTGTTCCACTTCAATACGTTTGAGCCTTTTTCCTATCGTTTTGACGGGTAACTTTGAGTTAAAGACGGCAATAAGATTAAAGAAGTTGGCGCCGGCGAAGCCTACGGATTCAGTTTCATACGTACTTGAGGTTATTAACGCACCAAATTCATTTTCTAGGGCAATTAAGGACGAAGGGATGTTTTTTTCCTTATTAATGTTACTGCCTATGCTGATATGTCCAATGGGCATGTGTTACTTTTGGCCTCTTTCAATAATGATACCAACATCCCGTGCGGTGCTAATCGCGCCTTTTTTATTTAAGGTTAGTTTGACCCACGGAGTGTTAAATTCTTTTAAGATTAATGCGCAGATTTCTTCGGCTAATGTTTCGACTAATAAGAATTGACTAGGTTCAACAAAGGCGGTGACTTGCTGCGTAAGGGCCTTGTAGTCGAGAGTGTCTTCAATATTGTCAGTTTGGCTTGCTTTGCGGATGTCGTAGGCCAGTTCAAAATCAAGAACCAGCGTTTGTTTGGTATTGCGCTCCCAGTCATAAATTCCAATGATGGTGTCAATTTCTAGACCTCTTAAAAATATTATGTCCATATGATTCCTGAAATTAGGATAAGTGTTTTAAATTGGTGTTTATAGTAGCAAGTAATGTGCTCTATAGGTATGAGATAAAAGCACTGTGAGCGCGTTTGGCGGTATTTTATTATTTGAATTAAAAAATAAAAATCTCTAGAGTAGCGGTTAGCGTGATGTTTTAAAGTTATCAAGAAGTAGCGTGGTAACTTTTTTAATTAAAAACTACAAAGGTGAAATGAATGTTTGAATGGTTAGTTATACCTGCCGCCTATCTATTGGGATCAGTTTCGAGTGGTATCATTGTTTGCAAATTGATGGGGTTCGATGACCCGCGTGAACACGGGTCTCAAAACCCTGGGGCAACAAATGTTATGCGTGTTGGCGGTAAGAAAGCGGCAGGCATTACGCTTTTTAGTGATTTGTTAAAAGGGTTGCTGGCCGTCTGGTTGGCAAAAATTGGTAGTGATTCCAACAGTATTGTAATGTTTTCAGCATTGGCGGTTTTTTTAGGCAACCTATTCCCTGTTTTTTTTAATTTTAAGGGTGGTAAGGGTGTTGCTACCGGTTGCGGGGTGCTTTTAGGCTTGTCTTGGGGGTTGGGCTTTGTTGTGGTACTCACGTGGATAACGGTTTTCAAGGTCTCTAAAGTTTCATCGCTATCGGCATTGATTGCAGGTTGTTTGACGCCGATTTACGCATGGTTTATTGTTACCGAACCAGAATATATTTTTATTGCAACGGTTATTTCATTACTCTCTTTGTGGCGCCACAAAGCTAATATTATGCGTTTGGTTCAAGGCACTGAGGCTTAATTAAGGGCGGTTTAATTCATTTATAGGCCAGCGAGGGCGACCTTCAATAATAAGAGACTCTTGCTGTCCGGTTAACAGACGCTGGCAGCCAGCGTAGGCGATCATAGCGCCGTTGTCGGTGCAGAATTCAAGTCTTGGGAAGAAAAGTTCGGCGTTCTTATTTTCAGTCATTGTTTTAAGAGCCGCTCTTATCTGTGTATTAGCGCTGACGCCGCCGGCAATAACCAGTCGATTAAGTTGCGTTTGTTCAAGTGCGCGTTTGCATTTAATGGTTAATGTTTCGGCAACAGCCTGTTGAAATGCTAAGGCAATATCGGCTTTATCCTGGTCGCTTTGCGGTGTAGAGAGTAGCGTATTTTTTGTAAACGTTTTGAGACCGCTAAAACTGAAGTCCAAGCCGGGGCGATTGGTCATGGGTCTGGGGAACTTAAAGCGGTTAGGTGTTCCTTTTTCAGCTAGTTTGGATAAATAAGGCCCGCCTGGATAGCCCAGTCCTAGCATTTTAGCTGTTTTGTCGAAGGCCTCGCCGGCAGCATCATCAAGCGATTCTCCTAAAATTTCATAGTGTCCAATAGCGGTTACTTCTACCAGTAAGGTATGACCGCCAGAGACTAACAGAGCGACGAAGGGGAAATCAGGTGCATTTTTTTCCAGCATGGGGGCCAGTAGGTGACCTTCCATATGATGGACAGCTATAGCAGGAATTTGCCATGTCCAGGCAAGACTCCGCGCTGTTGCGGCGCCAACCAGTAAGGCGCCAATGAGGCCAGGTCCTGAGGTGTAAGCGATACCGTTGATGTCTTTGGATGTTAAGCCGCTATCCTTTAATGTTTGCTGGATGAGCGGGACAAGTTTTCTGATGTGGTCTCGTGATGCCAATTCAGGAACAACCCCGCCATATTCCGCATGAATGGCAATTTGACTGTGCAGGAAATGGCTGATAAGTCCTTTTTTTGAGTGAAAAATAGCGACGCCGGTTTCATCGCAAGATGTTTCAATGCCTAATACATACATTTTGGGGTTTATTTATAAGTTAGTTATACAGTATAATTGTCGGTTCATCTTGAATTGGATCCCAATGTTGGGGTCTTAAATAAACGATTTTAGCAAATTAGGTCACTAAATGCCGTCAATAAAAGTTAAAGAAAATGAGCCATTTGATATCGCAATACGTCGATTCAAGCGCTCTTGTGAGAAAGCAGGTGTTTTAGCAGAAGTGCGTCGCCGTGAGTTTTATGAAAAACCAACGGCTGAGCGAAAGCGTAAATCAGCTGCAGCAGTTAAGAGACATCAGAAAAAATTGGCGCGTGAGCGTTACGCGCTGAAGAATTTACGTCGTGGTCGCCCACAAATTTAATTGTATTAGCAGAGGCATTGATGACAGCTTCAATTAAGGAACGCATCAGGGACGCCATGAAAGTAGCCATGAAGGCGGGTGACAAGCCTAGGTTGGGTGTTATTCGTTTAATGATGGCTGACATCAAGCGTCGTGAAGTTGATGAGCGTATTGAGTTGGATGATCATGAGGTCATTGTCGTACTCGATAAAATGTTGAAGCAGCGACGTGAGTCAATAGCGCAATATCGACCGGCAGGTCGAGAAGATTTAGCGTTAGTGGAAGAGCAAGAAATCACTGTGATTCAGGATTTTTTGCCACAGCCGCTGTCAGAAGATGAGATCAACGCGATCGTTTTAGCGGCGATTACGGCTTCAAACGCTACTGCGATTAAAGATATGGGTAAGGTCATGGGTCTGGTTAAACCCAAAATGCAAGGCCGTGCCGATATGTCTATAGTGAGCGTTAAGATAAAAGGGATCTTGTCTGCAAGCTAGTGCAGTGTTCTTATTAGTTGGCTCTGTAGGTTATTTCGCCGTATCGTAGTATGGTTGGATTAATCCCTTCTGTTTTTATCGATGATCTTCTGACGCGCGTAGATGTCGTTGATCTAATCGATAGTTATCTCCCCCTTAAAAAAACAGGGAGCAACTATGTTGCTCGTTGCCCTTTTCATACCGAAAAAACCCCCAGTTTTTCTGTCAGTCGCAGTAAGCAGTTCTATCACTGTTTTGGTTGTGGTGCCAGTGGCAATGCAATTGGTTTCTTGATGGATTTTAGTCATTTAAATTTTGTCGAGGCCGTTGAGGATCTGGCTTCCTTTGTCGGCATTGACGTGCCTAGGGAAGAGTCAGCAACGAGGCCATTGCATGACAAGCAAGATTTGGCGTCGCTTTATACTGTGCAACAGCACGTGGCAAAATTCTATGCGCAGCAGTTACGTGACTCTAGTAATGATGATTTGGCCGTTCAATATTTTAAGACTCGAGGTGTTTCCGGTGAGGTGGCTCGTGATTTTTTATTAGGGTATGCGCCTGACCAGTGGCATTTGTTGGCAGATCAATTTGAGGTTGGGCTTTTGAAAAAAGCCGGTTTAGTTATAGCGAAGGAAAATGGCCGTGTATATGACCGCTTTCGTGGCCGAATTATGTTTCCGATTCGAGACCGGCGCGGGAGGGTTGTTGCTTTTGGGGCGCGGGTTTTGGGTGATGCGGTGCCGAAATATCTTAATTCTCCAGAAACGCCTGTCTTTCAGAAGAGCAATGAAGTTTATGGTTTGTATGAGTTGTTGGAGAAAGAAGGGCGGCCTGCGCAAATATTATTGGTCGAAGGCTACATGGATGTTATTGCCTTGGCTCAATTTGGCCTTCGAAATGCTGTAGCTACTTTGGGTACAGCGCCGTCAAGGATGCATTTTGATTTATTGTTTCGTTTTACAACTGAAATAGTTGTGTGTTTTGACGGTGATGAGGCAGGGTTAAAAGCTGCGTGGCGGGCTGTTGAGGCGGCTCTTCCTTGCTTAAAAGATGGTCGGCATATTAGGATCATGTTGCTTCCGGAGAGAGAGGATCCTGACTCATTAATTCGTAGTGAAGGTGTGGATGCTTTTTTGGCTCGGCTTGCGACAGCATCGTCTTTGTCAGATTATTTTTTTAGCTGCCTGAGCGAGGATTTGGATATGCAGACATTAGAAGGGCGGGCTGCGTTGATGGTTAAAGCCAAGGCTCACCTAGAGATCTTGCCCCCGGGGTATTTCAGAGAAATGATGGTTGGCAAGTTAAATGAGCAGGTCGAGCACGTGGCTGTTGAGCTGAAGCCTGAGGGAACCAGGCGGCGTAGCAATACATCTAAAGAAAAGGTGACCCCCGCGCGCACGGCGAATGCGTTGTTATTACAAAACCCAGAGCTTGCGCAGTCTCAGTTTTTAAATGAAGGTGTCAATTTGTCTTTGGATTCGCCAGGACTTAATTTGTTGCGGAAGGTTTTGGCGGTAATAGCGGAAAAACCAGAATTAACAACCGGTGGCTTGCTGGAAAGTTTTCGTGGCGAGCCCGAAGAAAGTCAAGTCCGGGCTCTTGTTCAGATGCCTGTATTGGTTCCGGAAGCGGTTTTGGAGATGGAGTTTGCCGGGGCAGTAAGGCGGTTAGTCGCTCAAGTGGTGGAGGCTGATTTGGCTCAGTTGCTGAAAAAAGAGCAAGCGTTAGGGCTTACTCTGGATGAAAAGAAGAAAATGTTGCGTTTTCTTGCTATGAAATAGGGTTAATCTATTCTTTTTGATAGGTGTTTGAGTTATAATGGAAAGTTATTTGATAAAGATACTAAGATAGATGAATCAACACTCTCAACAATCTCAACTCAAACAGCTTATTTCCAAGGGAAAAAATAAAGGGTACTTAACGTACGCTGAAATCAATGATCATTTACCGAGCAATATTGTAGAGCCTGATCAAATTGAAGATATCATTAGTATGATTAATGATATGGGAATTGAAGTTCATGAGGTTGCGCCTGATGCTGATAGTTTAATGTCGGGTGCGGCAGGTGCCAGCGCGGATGATGAAGCGGCCGCTGAAGTGGCGGCAGCCTTGGCCAGCGTTGATGGTGAGTTTGGTAAGACTACGGATCCCGTTAGAATGTACATGCGGGAGATGGGCTCTGTAGAGTTATTGACGCGTGAAGATGAACTGAAGATTGCAAAACGAATTGAAAAAGGTCATAAGCAAGTGGTTGAGGCTTTAGGTCATGCGCCTTATATTGTCGATGAGTTTTTGTTGGATTTTGCGCTTATTGGCAGTGAGGGCGGGCCAAAATTAAAAGATGTTGTCGTTGATTTTGCCGATTATACTGAGCCTGAGGTGGTTTTGCCGGGTATTAATCGAGCTCTTGGTGGTGTTGTTGCTGAGGAAGAAGAGCCTGAAGAAGTGCCGGAACTGGCCTATGAGGATGTAAAGGAGCGGATAGATGCTCTGACTGCTTCTTTGAAGGAAGTTTATTCGTTATTGAAGAAAAATGCTTATGACAGTACTAAAACACAGGACGCTTTAGCTCAATTAGCAGATATTTTTCTCGAATTTAAATTTGCGCCTAAATATTTTAAGCGATTAATTGATTTTCAAGGTACCGTTGTACAGGATATACGTGATCAAGAAAAAATTATTTTGGATATTTGTGTTCGTGATGCCAAAATGCCACGTAAAAAGTTTATAGCATCTTTTGTCAATAATGAGCCAAATCTTGATTGGGTCGAGTCGCATATTGCTTCGGGTAATGTTTACTCTGAGACTCTACAAGAAAAAAAGGATGAGATTTTAGAGGCCCAAGGCACATTGTTTGAAATTGAAAAACGTTATAAGTTGTGTGTTAATGATTTAAAAAATATTAACCGTCGGTTAACGATTGCTGAAGCGAAAGTCCGCCGTGCCAAAAAAGAAATGATCGAAGCTAATTTGCGTTTGGTTATTTCTATAGCAAAGAAATATACCAATCGGGGATTGCAGTTTCTTGATTTAATTCAAGAAGGTAATATTGGTTTAATGAAGGCGGTCGATAAGTTTGAATATCGCCGGGGTTATAAATTCTCTACTTATGCGACTTGGTGGATTCGCCAAGCAATCACTCGCTCTATTGCTGATCAGGCAAGAACGATTCGCATTCCGGTTCATATGATTGAAACGATTAATAAGTTGAATCGTATTTCCAGGCAAATACTTCAGGAGCAGGGGCGAGAAGCAACACCGGAAGAGTTGGCAGAGCGCATGGCGTTGCCTGAAGATAAGGTGCGTAAGGTCTTAAAGATATCTAAAGAACCGATTTCAATGGAAACGCCAATTGGTGATGACGAAGACTCCCATTTGGGTGATTTTATTGAGGATTCTAAGGTTCTTTCGCCGATTGAGTCTGCAACGGTAGCGGGTCTTATGGAGTCGACACAAAATGTCTTAGCTGGGTTAACTGCTCGAGAAGCTAAAGTGTTGCGTATGCGTTTTGGTATTAATATGCATACTGATCACACGCTGGAAGAAGTTGGCAAGCAGTTTGATGTAACGAGAGAAAGGATTCGTCAAATTGAAGCAAAAGCACTGCGTAAATTGCGTCATCCTTCCCGTTCTGAGCAGTTGCGCTGTTTTCTAGAAAGTGATTAGTCTCCCAGATTAGCCCGTATGTACTATGCTTACCCGTGTAAAAGTTACGCTGTTCTCTAGAAAAAAATTGATTTATCGGGCCCTTAGCTCAGTTGGTTAGAGCATCCGACTCATAATCGGCAGGTCGTAGGTTCGAGTCCTACAGGGCCCACCATAATTTAAAAAGCCTAAAAAGCCTAAAAAGCCTTTGGAGTAATTTTATCATGAGTAATAATTTTATTTTCACCTCAGAATCGGTTTCAGCAGGCCACCCTGATAAGTTAGCCGATGCAGTTTCCGATGCTATTTTAGATGCTGTTTTAGAACAAGACCCCACCTCACGGGTTGCTTGTGAGACGATGGTTAAAACCGGGATGGTTATTCTGGCCGGTGAAATTACGACTCATGCGGTAGTCGATACCGAAGCCGTGGTTCGAGAAACGGTTAAAGCAATTGGCTATAATAATCCGGAATGCGGTTTTGATGGTAATACCTGTGCCGTATTGAATGCAATTGGTAAGCAATCGCCTGATATCGCCATGGGCGTTGATGATAGCGAAGATCATGAGCAAGGCGCTGGCGATCAGGGTTTGATGTTTGGTTATGCCAGCAATGAAACCGAGGTGTTAATGCCCGCACCAATTACGTATTCACATCGTTTGGTTAAGCGACAAGCAGCATTATTATTAAATAAAACACTGCCGTGGTTACGGCCAGATGCGAAAAGTCAGGTGACCTTCCGCTATGAGAACAATCAACCGGTTGCGGTAGATGCTGTGGTGTTATCGACGCAACATTCGCCAGAGATTGGGCAAAGGGAATTACGTGAAGCGGTGATGGATGAGATTATTTTGCCCGTATTGCCGGCGGAATGGTTGCATCGAGAAACAAAATACCTGATTAACCCAACGGGTCAGTTTATTATTGGCGGCCCTGTTGGTGATTGTGGGTTAACGGGTCGAAAAATTATTGTAGATACTTATGGCGGTATGGCGCGCCATGGCGGTGGTGCTTTCAGTGGTAAAGACCCTTCAAAAGTCGATCGTTCAGCAGCTTATATGAGTCGCTATGTCGCTAAGAATATTGTCTCAGCAGGACTTGCCGAGCGCTGCGAAATTCAGGTTTCTTATGCGATTGGTGTTGCTGAGCCGACCTCAATTAGTGTTGAGACGTTTGGTACCGGTGTGATCAGTGAAGATCGCTTGGTGACCTTGGTTAGAGATCATTTTGACCTGCGCCCCAAAGGCTTAATTGCGATGCTGGATCTGTTAAAGCCTATTTATGGCACTACGGCCGCATACGGGCATTTTGGCCGTACGGAAGACAGCTTCAGTTGGGAAAAAACCGATAAAGCCGATGCTTTACGTGCTGCTGCCGGTATCTGATTTCTCAAGTAACCGATTAAAAAATAGAAGGATAGTTTAATGTCAGATTATAAAGTTGCCGATATTGCTTTGGCTGAATGGGGCCGTAAGGAAGTTAATATTGCTGAAACGGAAATGCCGGGACTGATGGCGTTGCGGGAAGAGTTTGGTGCGCAACAACCCCTAAGAGGTGCAAGAATAGCAGGCTGTTTACATATGACCATTCAAACGGCCGTGTTGATTGAGACATTAACGGCACTCGGTGCTGAAGTTCGCTGGTCTTCTTGTAATATCTTTTCGACGCAAGACCATGCGGCGGCGGCGATGGCGGCGGCGGGTATTCCGGTTTTTGCTTGGAAGGGTGAAACAGAAGAAGAAGCCGAATGGTGTATCGAACAAACGATTATCGGTACGGAAGGTTGGCGTCCGAATATGATTTTGGATGACGGGGGCGATTTAACCGTCATGATGCATGAGAAATTCCCAGAATTGATGACCGATGTTAAAGGCTTGTCAGAAGAAACCACTACCGGCGTGTTGCGCTTGTATGAGATGGTTGCTAAAGGGACCTTGAAAGTGCCGGCCTTTAATGTCAATGATTCGGTGACTAAATCGAAGTTTGATAATCTCTATGGCTGTCGTGAATCATTAGTAGACGGTATTAAGCGAGCCACGGATGTGATGATAGCCGGTAAAATTGCAGTGGTTTGTGGTTATGGCGACGTTGGTAAAGGCTGTGCTCAATCATTACGCGGTTTAGGCGCGACGGTTTGGGTCACTGAAATTGACCCGATTTGTGCGCTGCAAGCAGCCATGGAAGGTTACCGTGTCGTGACGATGGAAGAAGCCGCTCCAATGGGTAATATCTTTGTGACGGCAACCGGTAATTTTAATGTCATTACCCATGATCATATGGTTGCTATGAAAAATGAGGCGATTGTTTGTAACATCGGTCATTTTGATTCTGAGATCGAAATTGCTGCATTACGTCGTTATACCTGGGAGAACATTAAGCCACAGGTTGACCATGTTATTTTTCCAGACGGTAAGCGTATAACCGTTCTAGCAGAAGGGCGACTGGTTAATTTAGGCTGTGCAACGGGTCACCCTAGTTTTGTGATGTCGAATTCATTTTGTAACCAAGTCTTAGCTCAAATGGAGTTATGGGCGAATGCTAGTGACTATGAAGTTAAAGTTTATATTCTACCTAAAATTTTAGATGAAAAAGTAGCGCGCTCGCATTTAAAACAATTGGGTGTGAATTTGACCGAATTGACCCAAGAACAAGCAGATTATTTAAATATTCCGACAGAAGGGCCTTATAAGCCTGATCATTATCGTTACTAATCAAGTTAATGGATTCCCAGAAAAAATATTCACGGCATTTTAGTTGTGAGTTTTTCCCACCTAAAACAGAGGCTGGCGCAGCGTCATTAGTGAAGGTTCGGGCGGAATTGGAGCGGATAAATCCGGACTTCTTTTCAGTGACTTTTGGTGCCGGTGGTTCGACACGTGATAAAACGATGGAGGCGGTTGTCGCGATTCAGCGTTCAGGGTGTCAGGCAGCGCCGCATTTGTCTTGTGTGGCATCTACAAAAGACAATATTCGTGAGGTTTTAAGCAGTTACCAAGAGCAGGGAATCAATAAGATAGTGGCTCTGCGTGGAGATATGCCTTCAGGCGTCTTATCGGCAGGGGAATTTCGTTATGCCAATGAACTGGTTGAATTTATAAGGACCGAGACGGGTGACTATTTTGACATTCATGTCGCTGCTTACCCGGAGGTTCACCCACAAGCTGGTAATGCACAAGACGATTTAATTAACTTTAAGCGTAAGGTTGATGCTGGCGCGAATGCTGCAATTACGCAATATTTTTACACGGCTGAAGCGTATTTTTCTTTTGTAGACAGTTGCGAAAAACAGGGCATCGATTTACCTGTTGTTCCAGGGATAATGCCGATTAATAATTACACGCAGTTATCGCGTTTTTCTGAAATGTGTGGCGCTGAAATTCCACGGTGGCTGCGTAAACGTTTGGAAGTCTTCGGTGATGATCGGGAAGCCATTCAATCTTTAGGAATTGAAGTCGTGAGTGAGATGTGTCAGCGGTTATTGGATAATGGCGCACCGGGCTTGCACTTTTATACGATGAACCAATCGGTGCCCACGTTGCGTATTTTTGATAATCTGCATAGCCGGTAATTATTTTTTTTGAGCGTTGTATGTTTGATGGGGTTTTTGTAGAGGATTCTGTGTTAGCTTAAAGACTGGCTTTACTTAATTTCTAATATAGGTTGTCATGCGCATCTCACGCATTCATGTTTTTTCCCCTTTAGTTTTAAACGATAAGGTTCGTTTGGAAGATGATGCTTCACATTATGTGCGTTCTGTTTTACGACTCAAGGTTGGTGCGG
>DTSI01000052.1 GCA_012965425.1 Methylococcaceae bacterium | reverse complement strand
GCTCGCGGAAGTTAAAACAGACATTTTTTCTTTATTTTCAATGACATGCAGCTGCGCTCGCGGCTACTCGCGGATCTCGCGCGAGCTTCCGCGAGTTTTATTTTCTGAACCGGTTGCCTGTCCAGCCACTTGCCGTTAGCGGTAAATCGGTTGCCCAAGGTGGTGAAGTTGACATGGTTTGGATCAGTTTGTATAAATTTTCTTCGCCTTTGTTTTTATCCGTGATGAGCAGTATTTCATCATGAAACGAAGCGACTAAATTACCGGTATCATCGGTGATTTGTTCCATAGCGTTGACAAGGACATCTCGGGCAATCGCTTGGACAATATTTTGGAATAATTTACTGGGATAAAGATCGATTTCAATATACCTCTTAGTCGTTGCCTCGGTCCCCATGACCTTGACAACGGAGCCGCCAAAACGACCAGCCCCGATATAAGGCTTCTGGAAAATCATATCCCTGCCGGACGGGAGTTTAATTTTTAGAATACCATCGGTGCGACCGTCGAACTGCAATTTCCCATATTGGGTTAGTTTACTGTGATAGACAGCCAAAAGAGCGGCTTCTTCACAGTTTTTCCAGCCTCCTACTATATAGGGGTGTGTAGCTCTGTAGGTGTCAACAATGCGCTTTGCCTCAGCATCATGGATGGTGATGCCGTAGCCTTGTGCATACTCCTTGTATGTTTTATCGCCGGCACCGTACATACAACCTAATACAGCAGATTTTGCGACTTGGCGTTCGTTAGCTGATATGTCATTCGCTGGCTTTCTATACATTATCGATGCGAATTTTTTATATTCATCTTCTCCATTTATGAATAAGTCTAAGTGGGGCTTGTCATCGACAACCCAGTACGCAATTCGGTTTTCGATAGAAGCAAAGTCAGCATCAATAAAAGTTTGGTCTTTAGGGGCTTTGATCACAGACCTAATGCAAGATGCGATGGCCTTAAGTTTCTGATTACCGTCGTGCTTACCGGCTAAAACATCTTCGACGGTTATATTATTTAATGGCGGGCGCGCAAGATTTTGAATGTTTATACCGGCTGAACTGAATCGTCCTGTTGAGGCACCATGGTAAAGTATTTGCCCTTTAAGTGTGCCATCAGAAGAGGCAACTTGTAGCATCTTGCTCAGTTTTTTAGTGGCAGAACCTGAGGCAATAGTGAGTAGTTCCAGTACGCGGTGTACATCGCCCTGGTGTTTTGGCAACGCCGCTTCAACTGTTGCTGCTTGCATATTAGGCAGAACACAACCCTGTGTTAGAAGCCATTGCTTAATTTTCGCCTTCTGGGTTAAGTTGTACCCCGTTAACTTTTGGCACTCTGTATTACAGGTTGCAAACTCGGTCTCCACTAGCGCTTGTAGTTGTTGTATTTCGTTTCCAGCAACGGGGAGGCCTCGCTGGTTCATGCGCTGTGTGTTTACCCATATGGCCTGCTCATGTTCTGTGAGTTCAGGGAGCTTGTCTGCGAGCGCTCTCACAGTACGTACGTCCTGTTCACAGTATGCGTAGAGTTTTTGTAGTTTTACAGGGTCATTATTGAAATTGCCGTGCTTATCGGGTTTACTGAGTTGGTTTATTAATCTGGTCCCTGAATCATCTTTTAAGGTCGTTAATCCGAGTGCTTTTGAAGCTCCATTTAAACTGCGTGGGAGCCCGTAAGCAACGGCCATAGCAGCAACATCTCTGAGTTGATCAGGTTGTAGCTTAGGTATTTCAGGGTGCTTAGCGCAAAGAACATGGTTCCAAATAAGGAAGTCGAATGCGACATTGTGCGCATAAAATAGAGCGTTGTTTTTTGCGGCTTGCAGAAGATCACTCGGGAATGGCTGGTCAGGCGTCCATAGTTCAACTGGGCTGTCGTCGATACTGTAGCCAAGACATAGTATCTCAGTTTCGATGCTCTCAGCATAGCGGTGCATGCCGCAAGTTTTTAAGTCGACAGTGGATCGCGTTTCAAAATCAAAATGAATTGTCATTATTTTTTCACCTGCACAACGGGGACTAGAATTTCAGTTCTCCCTGATTTTTGTTTGGTTAACCGGCCCATATCAACTAATGCCAATAGGCCTTCTCTGAGGGTGTTCTCTGACAGATCATAACTAGCCTTAGTGCCAGAATAATTTCTGGCGAAATCTCGTATGGAGATAGGTGCTCCCGCACTATGTAACGAGCGTATATGATCAATAATCGATTGCTCATGAATACCCAGTTTTGCAAGTGCTTTTGTTTTCTGCGCATCGTTTTGATCAGTTAATTCTAGGGTCCCGTCATCCTTTCTTCTGAAAAAACCTTGTTTACCGGTCAGTCCGTAGTTATTCTTGGCAACATTAAATTCGATCAATGTTTGATCATCGTTGTTGGGCTTCATGGTCATAACAAAACGAGCGTTATCCACAATAGCGCTTGAACCACGAACTGACTGTTGGTTTGATCCCCCTAATTTATTACTATGGGTAATTACGAGGACAGTGGCCTCTTTTTCGCTCACAACTTGCTCGCACAAGCTGATAAAAAATGCGGCGTCTTCGGCAGAGTTCTCAGTGCCGCCTCTAAAACGGGATCCAGTATCGAAAATGATCATGTCGAGATTTTCAAAGGGTTCCAGAGCGATGACAAGGGATTGGAAAACGTAGGTTTCAGAAAGATCATCTGACTTTTCACTTAATCTAAGGTTTTGCCCCGTTAAGTCGGGGACGTGGAACCGATTGAGGGCTGCGAGTGCGGCTTTTTTATCGAAGGGTGAGTTATCTTGGCTTGGGAATAATTCGGGAAACATGCGTTCAGCACGTCGATGTATTTCGCTCTTGTCATCTTCACCGGATAGATAAATAACTTCTTTTTTCCCTTCTGGGATAAAACCCAAATAAGTCTTTCCAGAGACCAGAGAAAGCGCAATACCTAGGACGCACATTGATTTTGAACTACCCCCTGGGCCGCTCATTAGGGCGACAATACTAGAAGGTATTTGAGCCGTGCCTGTTGTTAGATAGGTGCGAGGAAGGGCTGCATTGATAAATGTTGAGCAGTCAGCGTCTGACTTTTCAAAAAGGGGTTTTATCGTGGCTCCATCCATCATAGGATCGTAATTACTCATTGCTTATGTCTCCATGAAATAGCGATTGGTGCTTTTGCACCGGTAATACAGCGGGTCCCATTGAATTTTGGGCATTGGAATTTAATGTCAGGTAAGAATGTGCTGCAACAGATAGGGTGTTCGAATCGGTTCAGCGATCGGCGAATAGCTGATTCATGTTTTGAGTCTTTTAATGCTTCATCTACAATTTTTGGACCGCCGTCAGCATGAATGACGTTATGGCAAAATGCTCTCGTACCTTGATATCTGCCTTCACCAGATTGGATACCTGTTTCGATGAAATGCTTAATAAAATCACACGCCATCAAACTGCGTAGGGTAGGTGGATTTGGGTTATGGTTATGAAATGGTTTGGTATCTGTTGTTATCATCGGTTGTATCGAAGGGGGTTTAACGAAAGGTTTTCCATCAACAAAAAATCGTCTTTCGGGAAGATTAATAGTTATGTTTTTTGCAATAATTGGATCAGTAACATAATGGATCTGGGTTGCAGAATAGAGTGACTTATCAATATTGAATTTTGATAGCCATTGCTTAACTTCGATATTGAATAATGGCCGATCTAAGGCGAACATAAGGTGACAGTTCAGCCCAGATTTTATTGCCTGGTTGTTAACCAGGATTCCCGCTGAGGAAGAAAATTGAACGGAACAAGCAACCCCATGGAATTCTTTGGACAGTT
>DTSI01000051.1 GCA_012965425.1 Methylococcaceae bacterium | reverse complement strand
TTTCACCACCTCGGCATTCAGCACACAACATGAAAATTGATTGGAAACTATACAGGTTCTATTTTTTGTGTCAATGTTTGATAGTCTGTTAATTATCAGTATATTTTAAGTAATGCAAAAAGTTAATCAATGAGTAATAAAAAATCGTCTTTTAATCCAAAACACGACCCCTATGCCCAGCGTGAGGCTCAAAAATATGATAATCCTATTCCAAGTCGGGAACTCATTATTGAGTTATTAACTGACCACGGTAAACCCTTAACCCAAAAGGCGATTCAGAAAGCATTTACGCTGTTTGAGGAAGAGCAGATTGAGGCGTTACGGCGGCGGCTTCGTGCGATGGAACGTGATGGGCAGGTATTGAAAAACAGAAAACAGTGTTTTTGTTTAGTAAATAGTAAAGACTTGATCGTGGGAAGGGTGATTGGCCACCCAGAAGGCTTTGGTTTTTTAAGGCCGGATGATGCTACGGAAGATTTATATTTTTCACCACGAGAAATGAAAGGACTCATGCATAATGATCGTGTTGTAGCACAGATTATTACTATTGATAGGCGGGGGCGTCGTGAAGGCAGTGTTGTTGAGATTTTAGAGCGTCTGACGGCTCGCGTGGTTGGTCGAATTATTCTTGATAAAGGTGTTGCATTCGTTATTCCTAATAATAAAAAAATTAATCAAGATATTATTATTCCCCAAGTTGAAATTAACGGCGCATTGCATGAACAGATTGTTGTGGCTGAATTAATCGAACAACCCACGAAAAGAAACAAACCAATCGGTAAGGTTGTTGAGATTATGGGCGATCATATGGCGCCGGGTATGGAAATTGAAGTGGCATTGCGGTCTTATGAATTACCTTTTATTTGGCCGGACTTGCTGTTAGATGAAATTGATGACTTAAAAGTCGAAGTTCCCGAGGCGGCTAAAACGAACCGCATTGATTTACGCAAGACCCCATTAATCACTATTGATGGGGAGGATGCACGTGATTTTGATGATGCTGTGTTTTGTGAACGCTCAGGGAGCGCATGGAAACTAATTGTTGCTATTGCCGATGTTTCTTTTTATGTTACGCCAGACTCTGCATTAGACCAAGAAGCTAGAAATCGTGGGACTTCTGTTTATTTTCCTGAACAAGTTATCCCTATGCTCCCTGAAGTCTTATCGAATGGATTATGTTCAATTAATCCTGAGGTTGATCGTCTTTGTTTAGTGTGTGAAATGATGGTTAGCGATCAAGGGATAGTGACTGAAACAAACTTTTATGAAGCTGTTATGCGTTCTCATGCGCGTATGACTTATACGGAAGTCGCAGGAATCATTAAAGACAAGACACCCGAATTGCTCGAAAAATATCATGATCGGTTAGATAACTTGGCAGATTTATATCAATTATTTACCGTGTTGAGTAACATCCGTGAGCAACGCGGTGCGATGGATTTTGATACCCGTGAAACGCAAATCATCTTTGCGGAGGACAGAAAAATAGAGCAGATTATTCCAACAACGCGTAACGATGCCCATCGTATGATTGAGGAGTTTATGATTGCTGCTAATATTTCAGCGGCGCGTTTTCTTCAAAAACATAAAATGCCTAAATTACTGCGGGTTCATGAAGGGCCTTCTGCTGATAAAGTACTTGACCTACGGGTATTTTTAAATGAATTAGGTTTGTCTTTAGACGGTGGCTTGAAACCCGAACCTAAAGACTATATGGCGTTGATGGAGCAGGTAAAAGGGCGAGCCGATAGCCATTTAATTCAGACGGTTATTTTAAGGTCACTATCGCAAGCGGTTTATAGTGCCGAAGATAAAGGCCATTTTGGCTTGGCGTTAGAGGCATACGGGCATTTTACGTCACCGATCAGACGCTATCCTGATCTGTTGATTCACCGTGCGATTAAACATGTTTGTCAAGGCTTGTTACCGGAATCATTTATATACAGTTTCCAGGATATGGTTAATTTAGGTGAGCATTGTTCGGCAACGGAGCGACGTGCTGATGAGGCAACCCGGGAAGTGGACAGTTGGCTTAAATGTGAGTATATGATGGATAAAATTGGCCAAGAATTTTCGGGCATAATTTCTTCTGTCACCGCTTTCGGGTTGTTCGTTGAATTAGAAGATTTGTATATTGAAGGGCTGGTCCATATCTCCACACTGGGTAAAGATTTTTATCATTTTGATCCGGTCAGTCACCAACTGACAGGTGAGCAAACGGGTAAGAAATATCGTTTGGGTGATGCGATTAAGGTCATGCTTGTACGGGTTGACCTTGATGATAAAAAAATAGATTTTGATTTGGCACAGAAAAGTTATAAGGCAAAAAAAATGAAGTCGGGTAAAAAATTGAAAAATCTTAAGAAGATTAAAAAGAGGCATCAGTATTGAAGGCAACTATCATCGTTGGCATTCATGCTGTTCAATCGGCATTAGATTATTCAGTTGAAAAAATTCAAGGTGTTTGGGTTGATGGCAGTCGTCAAGATGCAAAATTCCAGGAGCTTGTTAAACAATTGGCTGGTTTAGAGGTGCCTTTTCATAAAACAAATAAGAAAACGCTGGAGCAATTAAGTAAGGGGCGCAATCATCAGGGTGTCTTAGTTGAGGTTGATTTGCCAACCCTTAAAACTGAAAAAATGCTCATGGAGAAAATTAAAACCACATCAGAGACACCCTTTTTCTTAGTGTTAGATCAAGTTCAAGACCCACATAATTTAGGTGCTTGTTTAAGAACGGCTGATGCCGTCGGTGTTCAGGGTGTTATTTTACCGAAGGATAACTCAGCGGGGTTGACGCCCACTGTGTGTAAAGTCGCTAGTGGGGCTGCGGAAACCGTTCCTGTTTATCAGGTGACCAATCTTGCACGGATTTTACGCTGGATGAAACAACAAGGTATTTGGGTTATGGGAGCAGCAGGGGAAGCCTCCCAAACGGTCTTTCAAATTGAATTAACAGGACCTTTAGCCTTTGTGGTGGGTGCAGAAGGTAAGGGGCTGCGACGATTAACGCGAGAACAATGCGATGTATTAGTGAAATTACCGATGCTGGGACAAGTTGAAAGTCTTAATCTTTCGGTTGCATCGGGAATTCTTTTATATGAAGCGTTGCGTCAAAGAGGTTTGGCATAAACGATTAGTATGGTTTTTTTATAAAAGAGCAGACTTTAAGCCGAGAGTGTTAAAAAAGAGCGTAAGCGTATTGTTTTTTGTAATTTACAGTAAATGTACATGGTATCCTTGCGGTTATGTCTATAAGGGTTAGTTTTAATGGGGAGTTTTATTCGTATGAGCAAAAAGTATCGGTCTGTTTTTTCACCGTCCACAGCGCAAGAGCGTAAAGAAAATTTCGAAAGTTATTGGGAATTTACGCAACGCCACGGCGGTGAGTTGTTTGAAGAGGCAAAAGATTTAGCGGTTAAACGTGATAGGCTAAAATATTTTAAGGATAACCCTGTCAAGCTAAGAAAGCCTTTGGCTGACCCGGAGGCCTTTTATCGTAATTATGTTGAAATGCAGGATGATCCGGCAACCTTAGATCGCATGACTTTAATGTTGACCTGTATTTATAAATTTGCCCGGCATGAATGGGTGGGTATTAAAGGTGCCTGGGATGTCATTCCTGATATGGCTAATTCTCATACCATTGAAGACAAAATAAGCCGAGTACATCTGGCCGAAGAATTCTGTCATGTCCGGTTATTTGATGAAATGATAAGGACTTTTGGGCTGGATAAAGTGGAATGGGTTCCTTTGAGTCCGTGGAAAGAAAAAGTGTATGAGCAATTTCCTAAGTTTCCTGGTTTTTTAATGGATACACCGGCTTTTGTAACCGAGTTGATGGGCGTTACTTTTTATTGCCATTTACATGCGTTGTTTGATGATATTTTGGCTGATGAGCCTGAAGTCTGTGAGCGGGCAAAGGCTTTGCTGGATGAGATCACTATTGACGAAATGGCGCATGTGGGGCAACGACGGAATTTTATAGGGCCAATCGGTATTAAGGTTTCAGAAGCCTTAGTAAGTCCTTTTTATAAAATGTTTTTTAATGATATGCCCGAATTTGAGCATTTATTCAATATTAAAGAAATGATTAAAGATGGTCAAAAATTTGATTTTAATAATGTTCCCGAGCACATGATTGAGCGTAGTTGGATTCCCTCTTATTGCAAAATATAAGTCAAATCTTCCTGAACATGAACCCTCTTTTAAAAGGGTTCATGTTTTTGTGTCCTTGATTGAGTCGATTTACTGGGACGCAGTGAAAGTGAGTTGATCTCAATCTTCTTTACTGTAACGAGCAGTTCTATGGCCGCAGCGACGACATTCAACTTTTTCAACAGTATCGCCAATGCTAAAGCCAAAGGTTACTGAAATAACGGCATAGTCATGTTCGCCAATCAGGCAAAGAATACGGCCTAATAATTTCGGTAGTTCTCTCTTTTTTTCAGTCATCGTAACAAGTCTTTTTTGTTAGAGGTTATTATAATAATGGTAATTATGTTAAATTTCACTACGGGCATAGTCTTGCTGTTTTGATCACCGTTCATAGGCAACCCCTAATTGTTGCCCCAGTTGGATATTTTCGCCGGGGTTTAATTCAGGTAACCAGTTCATTTGGTCTTGACCGAAAAGAACGATAATGGTTGAACCCATATTAAAACGACCCATTTCATCTGCAAATTTCAAGGTAGGTGGATTATCAGGGTATTGCCAACGTCTGATCGTTTTTGAACTTGGTGGTGTCACAACACCGTGCCAGACGGTTTCAATACTGGAAACAAAAATAGCACCCACCAGTATTAGAGCCATCGGGCCTGATTCGGTTTCATAAATAGTTACGACACGCTCATTTCTGGCAAATAGGTTGGGAACGGCTTCGGTAGTCGCGGTGTTTACGCTAAATAATCGACCCGGAATGTGGATCATTTCTTTCAGGGTTCCTGTGACGGGCATGTGCAGCCGATGGTAGTCTTTCGGTGATAAGTAAATGGTGATGAACTGGCCATTCTTAAAAATTTCAGCAGTTGCGGTGTCGCCTCCTAATAGCGTTTTGGCAGAGAAGTTTTTGCCTTTAGCCTGAATGATTTGGTCGTTATTGATTGTCCCTATTTGACTGATAGCACCATCGGCTGGGCTGATGATAGCGTGTGGTTCTTGGCAGACTGGACGTGTGTCGGGTTTAAGCGTTCGTGTAAAAAAGGCGTTAAAATGGCGGTAGGAGGTCGGGTCAGAATTTATGGCCTCATTCATATTGACCTGATAGTGTTTAATTATTAATTTAATCGCAAAGTTTTTCCATGGCTCAAAGGTAGACTCGGTAAACAAGCGCATCAACCGGGATAAAAGGTGGTGAGGGAGCAGGGCTTGAATGGACGCGTTGATTTGTTTTGATAAGGCCATTTTTTTTAAAAAAAGTGATGAGTTAAATAAAGCGTTGGCTGGGTGCTGAGTCGTTAAGGCAGTGTGATTAAATCGTCCGGTTGCCAGTCGGGGTTGCGGTGTTCCGCGATGACGGTGGTGGCAATACCGCCGCGAACCCAGAATTCAGCATTTACCCGCATGAAGTTAGGTTGAATTGCATCGACTATATCATTTAATATTTGGTTGGTGACCGCTTCATGAAAGGCGCCTTGATTCCGATATGACCAGTAGTAAAGTTTAAGTGATTTGAGTTCAATGCAGGAGTGCCTAGGAATGTACTCAAGAGTAATATTGGCGAAATCAGGTTGACCTGTTTTTGGGCATAGGCATGTGAATTCAGGGGTTTCAATACGAATGGTATAGTTTCGTCCAGGCTGAGGGTTTTCAAAAGTTTCAAGATTTTTAATCGGTTCTGTCGTCATGGTGTCAATTGAGGAAGGGAATTGATTATAAGAAGTGAATGATCTATAGTAAATGCTCACAAAATTGCCTTGAGGGACCTTTCTTATAGGTTTTCGGCGTAAATCCAAATGCACTCATTTGGTTCAAAGTTCACAAAAATAGGGATATTCTACCAGTAATGCGACTGGAAAAAATCAAACTTTCGGGTTTTAAATCGTTTGTTGATCCAACTACGGTTCATTTGACTAGCAATCTTATTGGTATTGTGGGTCCTAATGGTTGTGGTAAATCAAATATTATTGACGCTGTTCGATGGGTGATGGGCGAAAGCTCAGCTAAACATTTGCGCGGCGGTCATATGGCGGATGTGATCTTTAACGGTTCAGCTACGCGCCAACCGGTCAGTCATGCTTCGGTTGAATTATTTTTTGATAATAACGAAGGCGTTTTAGGTGGGGCCTATGCGCAGTACAGCACAATTTCTGTGAAACGCCAGTTGAATCGTGAAGGGCAGTCAGTTTATTTTTTGAATAATTTACGGTGCCGTCGTCGAGATATTACCGATATTTTCTTAGGTACCGGCTTAGGTGCCAGAAGTTATGCCATTATTGAGCAAGGTACTATTTCAAGGATGGTTGAATCTAAGCCGGAAGAATTAAGGGAGCATATCGAAGAAGCCGCGGGTATTTCAAAATATAAAGAAAGGCGTCATGAAACCGAAATCAGAATGCGTCATACGCGTGAAAATCTTGAGCGATTGAACGATATCCAGAGCGAGGTTGAGAAACAACTTAAACGGTTAAAGTCACAAGCTAAAAAAGCAGAAAGTTTTAAACAGTTAAAGAAAGAAGAGCGCCAATGCCGAGTCGAGTTATTAGCGCTACGCTGGCAGGGTTATCACGCTGAAGTCTGTGGTTATGAGGATAAAATTCAGGACGTTGCTGAAACACATAATAGCTTGTCGGTACAGCAGATAGAATTAAAGGCCACTATAGCGACTAAGCAGGATTTGCTAGGAAGTCATCGTGAATTATCAAGTCAGGAGCAGGAACGTTATTATCAATCGGTTGCTCAGGTTGATCAGTTATCTCAGAAGATTGACCATGCTACTCAAAATAATGAGCGATTACAGCTTGAGATTATACGCTTAAGAAGTCAGCAACAGAAGATTGCTATTGAGATAGCTGCCGATCAACAACAGCTTTTAAAATGTACCGATGATATAAGTGCTGCAAAATCAGACTATCAAGTGGCTGCTGAAAAAGAATTAACGCTTTCACGACGGGCACAAGAGGCCTTGTCCAAGCAGCAGCAGTGGCAAGCAGAATGGGAAACTTTTAGTGACCGCTATAGCAAGGCAAAGGGACAGATTGAGATTCAGCAATCGCAGATTATTCAATTTGAACGTCAGCATACTCAAACGCAAAATCAATTAGAGCAATTGCAACGCGAAAGAACTGAATTGTCAGATACCACCATACAGTTAGAAATCGAAACATTGGGGCAGGCTATCGATGAGATTAGTTTAAAGCGTGCCGAATTTCACCAGCAACTAGAGCAACAAGTACAAGAAATTAGCCAATGTCGTCAACACGTCAAAAGTAGTCGCGATGAACTGAATTTATTGCATGCACAAGAACATGCGCTCAATGGAAAAGTTGAGTCGTTATCATTGTTACAGCAGCATTCAATGGGTAAAAAAAATAAAAATTTAGTGCACTGGTTACAATCGAATGCGTTGTCGAATGAGCAACGTTTGGCTGAGATGATCGAGGTAGAAAGTGGCTGGGAGTTGGCTGCGGAAATGGTTTTAACGCGTTGTCTGGATGCTATTTATGTGGATGACTTGGGGCCTTATATCGAGTCGCTCGAACACTTAAAAGATGAAACGCTCACGTTGTTTACCCGTACAGTTAAAACCAATTATCAAAGTAAACATCAGCTGCCGTTATTGATAGATAAGATTCAGGCGCCTTCGGGAGTGTCTGTGTTTTTAGAAGGTATTTATTGTGCGGATACGCTAAGGGTCGCTTATGAACACGTAAAAAATTTAGCAGGACATGAGTCTATCATTACCCCGAAAGGGATTTGGATAGGCGCTGGATGGTTGAAATTAACTCAGAGTAATACCCCGCAAAGTGGTGTTTTGCAACGCGAGAAAGAATTAAGGTCATTAAAGCAAGAGCGATCGAGTTTGGCGTCTGAGTTAATCGAGAAGGAACAATCTGTTTCTTCATTTGAAAACCGGTTGAAGTATGCAGAAGAACAACGGGAGTTGTTTCAACAGAAAGATAAGGTGATAGCGGAAGATTTGACGGTAAAAAGTGCTGAATTTAGTGCGAATTCAGCGCGTTTGGAGCAGCAGAGTCGCCGCTTAGAGCAAGTCTTGCGTGATATTGCAGCGATGGAGTTGCAACTGGCAGAGCTTGATTTAGCGATAAAACACTCCGGTGAGGCAAAGATGCAGGCAGTGCAAATGATGACGGGCTTGGAAAAAGAAAAGTATGCGTTGGATCGTCAGAAAAACATACGTCAAGAGGGCTGGCAAGAAGCGAGTCATCACGCTGCTAATGCAAAACAAATGTTATTAGAATTGCAGGGGCAAATTGAGTCGTTACAAAATGCGCAACATTTAATTCAAAAGCAAATTGATCGTTTGTCAGACATCTCTAAACAAGATAATGAGCGTTTGAATGAGTTTGAAACTAAATATCAGCAATCGATAGAACCCTTGAGTCATGATAAAACAGCGTTAGCTGATGTTGCCTCCAAAAAGAAACAATTACAAGTAGCTGTTCAGAACATGACAGAGCAGTTGCAACAAATGGAAGCGGCAATACATGAGCATGTGATTGCGTTGGATCAACGCAATCAACAATTAGACGGTTTTAAAGAAGCGTTAAATAAGCATCGATTACTTCAAGAAGAAAGTAAAATCAGACAAAAAACAGTCGATGAGCAATTGACGGAATTAAACACCACCGTTGAGAATGTGATTGCGGCTTGTTCCGAGGATGCGGAAGAGCATTCTTGGCGGCGTAAGTTAGATGATCTAGTGAGTGCTATTGAGAAATTAGGTGCTATTAATTTAACTGCAATTGATGAATTAAATTCAGAGCAGCAACGGTTGGATTTTCTGAATGCGCAGCACGCTGATCTGACGGCGGCATTGGATAAACTGGATCAAGCTATTGATAAAATTGATCAGGAAACACAGGTCTGTTTTAAAGCAACTTTTGATGCTATTAATTTAGGCCTCCAGAGTAAATTTGAGAAGTTATTTGAGGGGGGCCAGGCTTATCTTGAATTAACAGAGGGTGATGTGCTGGAGGCGGGCGTTAATATAGTCGCCCAGCCGCCCGGGAAGAAAACGCGATCAATACATTTATTATCAGGGGGTGAAAAGGCTCTAACAGCGGTCGCTTTAGTTTTTTCGTTTTTTGATTTGAATCCAGCGCCTTTTTGTATGTTAGACGAAGTGGATGCGCCATTAGATGACACGAATGTTGAGCGGTTTTCAAAATTAGTTGAGGAGATGTCTGAGAATGTACAATTAATGTTCATTTCACATAATAAAGTAACTATGGAAATTGCAAAACAATTAACAGGTGTTACCATGATGGAGTCAGGCGTTTCCCGAATGGTCGCTGTAGATATTGATGAAGCAATTGATTTGGCGGAAAGTTAATGGATAAAGATTTATTGAGATTGGTGATAATAGGTTTGGGTTTAGTGGTCGTATTTGGTTTTTTAACGGTCTCTTATTTAAAAAATAAACCCTCACGGAGTCGCCATTTATTCAATAAAGGTGATAGAGGGCTTGGGTCAATTGATGACTCACTTGTGATTAACACGGAACATGACGAGTTTGATATTGTTCCGATTGATATTGTAGATAAATCAACTGACGAGTGGGGCGATGAGCGCAATGCAAATGGGGGTCTTGGGCCGCCGGCATTTATTCAATTGAGTGTTGTAGCAAGCTCAGAACAAGGCTTTAATGGGTTTTCTTTACAAAAAGAATTTGAAGTTTTGGGCTTGATCTATACAGATTTACAGATTTTTCAAAGTATTAGTCCCAAAAATGAGGTTCGCTTTAGTATCGCTTGTCTTGTTGAGCCGGGTGTTTTTCCGATAGATGGGATGGCCGAGTTTTTTTGTCCGGGTGTGGTGTTCTTTATGCAACCCGATGAGGTGGATGACCCGGGGCAATGTTTTGATCAGTTGGTTGCATCAATTAATCATATTGCGCATGCCCTTGAGGGGGAAGTCAGAGATGCTGATCATAGCCTATCCAGTTCACAATCCATACTAGCGATTCGCCGTACCTTGAGTTAGCGTTAATACTGTGTTTATAGTGGCTCCATTAAAGTATTGTTGATGGTTTTTAGGTTGTTTTTGAGCTTGGTTCGTGACGGTCATTATCCGTATAAGGTTTGATACAAGGTTAATAAGATGAAGATTAAAGTTTTATTTGTTTGTATGGGTAATATTTGTCGTTCGCCGACAGCAGAAGGTGTGTTTAAAAAAACAATTTCAAGCTATGGCTTGACGCATTGTTTTACCGTCGCTTCAGCTGGAACGCATGCCTATCATGTCGGCGATGCACCTGACTTTCGAGCCCAGCAGGCGGCTATGCGCCGAGAGATTGATTTATCGCAGCAGCGAGCACGAAAATTTATCCGAGGTGACTTTGAGGGTTTTGATTATATTCTGGCTATGGATCAGGATAATTTCGAGATTCTGACCGCGGCCTGCCCGGCGGACTATCAGTATAAAATTCACTATTTCTTGGATTTTGCGCCTGACTTAAACACCCGTGAAGTTCCTGACCCTTATTATGGTGGGCCGTTTGGTTTTGAGAAGGTTTTAGATTTAGTGGAGGCCGCGTCAGAAGCCTTTCTTTCTAAGCTCAAAGCACAAAAGGCGTTGGCATGAGGTCGTTGATTCGTTATGTGCTTTGTGTTTTGACCCTCGCGGCTTGTTTTTCTTCAAGTGTTGTGCACTCAAGTGAGCGTGATCAAAAAATCACTCATGTGATTGTCGTTTGGTTAAACAAGCCCGGTGATGCCGTTCAACGACAAAAATTTCTAGAGGTTAGCCGGAAACTTAATAATAGCCCGGGTATTATTAACAGGCATGTCGGTGTTGTTAAACGTGAGGGTGGGCATGCGGTGGATACGAGTTATGATGTGGCCGTTTCTGTCACCCTAGAAAATCAACAGGCAATGGATACTTATATGAATTCGCCGCTGCATCAACAGGTCATAAAGAAACAGTTACAGCCAATCGTGCGTAAGATGATTACCTATAATTTCAGCAGCCAATAATCGGTTATGGCAATAACAACTACAACGATAGACTATTACGATAATGAGACCCTTTTACAGGGTTTTGTTGCCTATGACCCTGCGATTCAGGGGCGCCGGCCGATCGTTATGATTGCTCATGCTTGGGGCGGGCGCGACAATTTTGTAGAAGAAAAGGCACGGCTTTTGGCGGCAATGGGTTATATCGGTTTTGCGTTAGATATGTATGGGAAGGGCGTTTTAGGGAGTGGTCCGGATGAGAATGCTCAATTAATGCAGCCCTTTATTGAGAGTCGGGCATTGTTGCAAAGGCGAATCTGTGCCGCATTGAATACAGTCAGCCTTGTACCTTTTGCAGATAAAGATAAGATCGCTGCAATTGGTTTTTGTTTTGGTGGTTTGTGTGTTTTGGATTTAGCGCGGACCGGTGCTCAAATACAAGGGGTTATTAGTTTTCACGGCTTGCTGATGCCGGCTGATAATATACCTGACCCTGAAATAAGCGCCCAAATACTAGTTTTACATGGTCATGATGACCCTATGGTGCCAACGGCTCAGCTGCTCGGATTACAACGAGAGTTAACCCGCTCAGGTGCTGACTGGCAGTTTCATCATTATGGAAAAACGATGCATGCCTTTACGAATCCTTTGGCCAATGACCCGGATTTTGGTACGGTTTATAACCGCACTGCAGATAATCGCTCTTGGTTATCGATGCAGCATTTTTTGGATGAGTTATTTACTTAAAAGTATCTTGTATAGGTTCATAAAAAAGCCAGTTTTTGTTATAATATTCAAAATTTCTACCTGTGCTAAGTGCACGTAAGTGATATGTGGCTAGTCTACTTTTCCATGATTTTTACAAATCATGCCGGTTTAGTTTATTGCTAACCCGGCATTTCTTTTATCAATAAAATAATATGTCTGAATTTGCTAAAGAAATAGTATCGGTAAATCTAGAAGATGAGATGAAGCAGTCTTATCTGGATTATGCCATGAGCGTTATTGTGGGTCGAGCGTTACCTGATGTGAGAGATGGTCTTAAACCGGTTCATCGCAGAGTGCTATATGCGATGCGTGAGTTAGGGACTGACTGGAATAAACCCTATAAAAAGTCAGCCCGGGTTGTTGGTGATGTGATCGGTAAATACCATCCCCACGGTGACTCAGCGGTATACGATACTATTGTTAGGATGGCGCAACCTTTTGCGATGCGTTATTTGATGATCGATGGGCAAGGGAACTTTGGTTCGGTCGATGGAGACTCGCCTGCGGCGATGCGTTATACCGAAGTCAGAATGGCTAAGATTGCCCATGAGCTACTGGCTGATTTAGATAAAGAGACGGTTGACTTTATTCTCAATTACGACGAGTCAGAAAGTGAACCCGCTGTTTTGCCGACAAAAGTGCCGACCTTACTAATTAATGGTTCAACAGGCATTGCCGTTGGGATGGCCACGAATATCCCACCGCATAATTTAGGCGAGGTTATTAATGCTTGTCTAGCACTTATAGAGAATCCGGGTCTTGGTGCTATGGACTTAATGGCTTATGTTCCGGGACCTGATTTTCCAACCGCAGCGATGATTAATGGTGCGCAAGGTATACGTGATGCGTATTTAACCGGAAGAGGTAAGATTTATCTTAGGGGAAGAGCCAGTTTCGAAGAGAGTGGTGATAGTGGCAAGCATGCTATTGTTGTGACTGAATTACCCTATCAAGTTAATAAAGCGAGATTACTGGAAAAAATAGCGTTCTTAGTTAAAGAAGGGAAGTTAGAAGGGATAACGGCTTTGCGCGATGAGTCTGATAAAGATGGTATGCGCATGGTGATTGAGTTACGCCGTGGTGAAGTGCCGGCTGTTATTTTAAATAATTTGTATCAAAACACCCAGTTGCAGGCCGTTTTTGGCATCAATATGGTGGCGTTGATTAATGGTCGGCCTAAGTGCATGAATTTAAAAGAGATTTTGGCCGCCTTCCTCGATCATCGCCGCGAAGTTGTTACCCGAAGAACAATTTATAATTTAAGGAAAGCACGGGAGCGGGCTCATCTCCTTGAAGGCCTTGCTGTGGCAATGGCTAATATTGATGCAATGATTGCCCTGATTAAGGCAGCTAAGAATCCGGCTGAAGCTAAAG
>DTSI01000050.1:4540-35218 GCA_012965425.1 Methylococcaceae bacterium | reverse complement strand
GATTTGCACTGTCACTCCAATTTCTCTGACGGTGCGTTATCACCCAAAGACCTAATAACACGCGCCCAATCACAACAAGTCAGTCACTTAGCTCTCACCGACCATGACACAACGGCAGGCTTAGCTGAAGCCGGTATTTACTCCAAAACCAGCCATTTAACTTTAATCAACGGTATTGAACTTTCCACAACGTGGAATAATCGTTGTTTTCACATTATCGGTATTAATATTGACCCTGATGCCTGCGCCTTACAAAACGGTACGTTATTATTAGGTCAAACCCGATTAGAACGCGCGGAAAAAATTGCGTTAAAACTCACTAAAAGAGGAATTCCCGGCGCAATGGATTACGTATTAAAAAAAACAGGTCACGGCATGATTACGCGTTCCCATTTCGCCCAATTCTTATTAGAAGAAAACCATGTCAGCTCTTTTCAAAATGCCTTTGACAAATACTTAGGGGCTGGAAAGTCGGCCTTTGTCAGTACTTCCTGGACCGAATTAGAGACCGCAGTAAACTGGATTACCGATTCTGGCGGCCAGGCTATTATTGCTCACCCCTTACGTTATAAACTAACGAATAGCTGGTTAAAAAAATTAATAACCGCATTCAAACTAGCCGGAGGAACAGGTATTGAAGTCGTCACTGGCAATAACAACCCGGATGACATCCGTAAGGCAAGTCATTATGCGGCAACATTTGATCTGTATGGCTCTGTCGGTTCAGACTTTCATTCGGACAAAAACAAGTGGGTTGAACTGGGCCGCTTAGCGCCACTCCCCGAGGGCATTAAGCCCATTTGGGATTTGTTTTAATCACCGTTATCTTATCGACTTATGACTCAAAAACCTTTCTGGGAAGAAAAAAAACTGTCTGAAATGACTCACGAACAATGGGAATCTCTATGTGACTCCTGTGGCAAATGCTGTTTACATAAATTGGAAGACGAGGATAGTGGAGAAATCTTTTACACCAGTATTGTTTGCGACCTCATCAACCTTAATAAATGCACCTGCACAAGATATTCCGAGCGCACTCATTTAGTGCCCGATTGTCTTGATCTGAAACAGCACAATTTTAGTGACTATAACTGGCTCCCATCGACCTGTGCCTACAAATTATTAGCCGATGGTGAGAAACTCCCTGATTGGCACCCTTTAATTTCTAATAAAAAAGAATCCGTTCACGATGCGGGTGTTTCAATACGCAGTTATGCCATGAAAGAATCTCAAGTCGATGCTGTTGAAGAACATATTATCCACTGGCTGGATTAACTCATGACTTAGTTTTGAGTGAGCTATCCTCTATCCACGCAGAAAGTGCTTCGATAACTTCCTTAGCCTGTTTCTCACTGGAAATATTAAATTTTGATTTCTGCTGATATTCGCCATTTCTTTTTTGGTAACGACGAATCGTATACTTATCAGGACCGTATTCTTCGGCGCTACGGTTCCAATCTTGATATCGGTAGATTATTGTTGACCATGCCCCTTTACTTAATACTTTCTTATCCAGTTCTTTAACGGTTTGAGTCTCACCATCCATATAATTAACAGTTAGCTCATCTATTGTTTCAGCCATATTAGTTCCTTAAAAATTTGTTATTGAATTTCAGTAATAAATTGTCCAAAAGCCCGACTGCCATCCCCGGTTTTAATCGTTGTTACAACGGTTAAGGTATTAGCATTGATCACGGAAACTGTACCATCAAACCAATTCGCTACATAGACACGCTCACCATCAGGGTGCGTACTAATGCCTTCTGGTTTTTCACCCACTTCAATTTGTTTTATTTCAGTCAACGTCTGCGTGTCGACCACCGAAACGGTGGTATCATCTTGATTAGTCACAAACAATAAAGTGTCATTAAGCGCCAATGCGGCTGCATATGGGCGACTGCCCACCGCAACTTTTCCAATTCTTTTTAAACCCGAAGTCTTTAAAATTGAAATATCATCGCTCATGACATTAGCAACATAAAGTCGCTGACCGGTCTGGTCAAGGGTCAGACCAAAAGGGTGCGTGCCAACCTTCGTCGTGTTTCTTATTTTAAAGGTTTTAAGGTCAATTTGCGAAACGCTATTATCGACACGATTCGCCACATAAAGCCACTGATCATCCGAACTAATCGCCATACCCGAGGGCGATTGACCGACAGCAATAGTCGTTAATAACTCAAAATCATCCGTATCAAAAACAGCAATTTTATTTTCATACCAATCAGCCACAAAAATACGCTGACCGCGATTATCACACACAATTCCTAAGGCACCATTACTAGTCGTAACCTTATGGCTAATCTTAAAGTTATGCGCATCCAAGACGGTAAAACCATTCCCTATTGGGGTGCTGATATAGACCTCAGATTTTTGTTTATTAACTGCAACGCCGACCGGCTTACCCGTCACGGCAATCGTCTTTATAACTTCATTGCTCCGAGTATCTATAACCGAAACATTATTATCCAATTGGTTAGAAATAAAAGCCAAAGGCGCCGCAATAGCAGAGGCTGGCAACAAAGCTGTGACTAGAAATAAAATGGGGGTATACATGATCGTTTTAAAATTTATTGGCACCTTAGAAACTATTAAATAAATTTAATAAAACGCCGATAACATGCCAATAAATCTCTGGGCGACACGTGAATAATTACCGTTTTACTTTAAATTTAATCGCTGAATCTTTCGCACCGGATTGGAATTTACTCAATAAATTGGTTAAACCCACTTTAAAGACTGCAGTGACCGCGTTATCAGCCGCAGTTTCATTCAACTCACTGGGTGGATTATTATTCAAATAACCACGGTAATAAGTCGCGACCCATTTAACTTCGGAACTACCGCCTTTGCCTTTCACCGAAAGGGTGGCTGCATAATTATTCACAGGTAATACCGGAACAATTTCATCTTTACCCGCATGGGTAATTGTTTTAACTGTACTCATGTCCGTAATTTTATATTTATAGGACATTTTATCACCTTTGTAGGCTTTTAATTGTTCGGTAATCGTACCCCCACCTTTCAAAGTAAGTATCCGAGTAGCCTTTTTCTTATTACCACCTTTAGCCTTAGTGCTTGCAATTCCAGGGTGCCAAGCCATATCATCAAAATTCTTTATAACCGCCCAAACTTTTTCAGCGGGGGCATTAATTTTAACAGTTGCCGTCAATTTCCCACGCACTGGGCCATGAGCCTGTGCCGTGGACATAAAAATAAAAAATAAAACGCTTAATATTAAAAAAACTTTTTTCATGCTTATTCCCTTCCTAAGGCCTTAAAAATAAAAAATAATTATAAAGGATAATAGCGCACGCTAAAATTAAATATTATCATTTTCAAGCTAATTGTTGGGGTCTGTCACTTAAAAGGAAACTATTCTTAACGAGTCAACGTGAGATTCACTCCCGTAATCCCGAAGACTCAACCAAACAAAAAAGTCAGTGCGGCTTAAAAAACCGAATTATTTAAAAGCAGTGCGCCTTGTAATAATAAAATCACCCGCTTCAGTTACGGTTTCAATGCCGGAGTTAGAAAAAGTTTATTGCTCTGTCTAAAAGTATTCATTCAGGCATTCAGGCATTCAAAGCATGACCTTAACCAAAATTAACATACTCAGCACTGATAAGTGCGCTCTTAGTCAAAGGGAAATAGAACGGTACAAAGACTAATCACCTTCTCTAACAAGCCCTGATACAACCACTTCAAATGTAGTCGTGCAGGGTTGTCTACCGGGCTTCACACCGGCATGGTGATAAAATTTAATACCCTGAATTTACCATTAAAAAGCCGCAATGGCCCTTAAAACATCCGTTCGGCTGATCATGCCTACAAAGCCATCATCATCATAAACGGGGAAACTTCGTATATGTGAGCTATTAAATCGATTGGCGACTTCAAGAATACTTGACTCTGCCTTGATGCTGACGACTTGAGAACTCATGTATTCGCCCACACTGCCGCCCATGACCTGATTATAAGTTGCATTAATGGCAATATTCATACAATCTCTTTCAGAAAATATACCCACAATCTGACCAGCCTCATTAATGACCGGTGCACTCGTTATCCGAGCTTTAACCATCGTTTTAATGGCTTCAAATATATTGGTTGATTCTGTAAATGTCACTAGGTTAGTACTCATATAATCTGAAACTTTAATTTTAGTTAGCATTGAAACCCCCAAAGTCTAATGAAATAATTGTTTACTAAAAATTATAATCAATGAATTTTGCTAATTAATTAAAAAACACCTAGTCTTAAAAGCCGTTATTAAGTGCTATCGGCCTCTAACTTCTTTCTTTTTGCACATTTCTTCAAACACACACAATTGCCATTATTGGCACCACCACATGATCCTTTAATTGCTTGTCGACCAAAAATAACCCCTACTGCCATTATTAAAACAATGGTCAACATGAAAAAAAAGGTAATAATAAAAATACTCATTAATGCACCTGTTCTATTAATTGGTATTGTGACGTACTGCGCTCCACAAACCCTTCATCTGTTTTCAAAATAAATAATACCGCTAAATTTTGTTCTTTAGCTAATTCTAACCCTTTTTCTTCACCAAGCACCATAAATGTAGTCGCCAAAGCATCCGCTGTCATGGTTGAATCATGTAACACAGTGACGGAAACAACGGCATGCTTAATTGAATAACCTGTTCTTGGATCGATTGTATGCGAATAACGCGTACCTTCTTTCTCAAAATAATTACGATAATCACCCGATGAAGCAATACCACTATCACTGATAGCTAAAACTTGTTGTATCATACGTTGGTCAGTGGTTGGTTTCTCAACCGCAATGCGCCAAAAATCACCGGTACTATTGACGCCTTTTAACCGCAATTCCCCGCCAATTTCGACCATAAAATCATTTATCTGCTGGTTTTCCAGTAACCTAGCAATCTCATCAACAGCATAACCCTTTGCCAATGCTGAAAAATCAAGCAAAATATTCTCTTTTAATTTTTTAACTTGTAATCGCTCGGAATCCCATAATATATTTTCAGTGCCGGTGACCAACAAAAGGTTCTGAATGGTTTGTCTATCGGGGACTTCCGTCATTGAAGGATCAGGCCCAAAACCCCATAGATTAACCAACGGCCCGATGGTTGAATCAAAAGCACCCTGTGATAATTTATTTATTCTTAATGCCTCAGTCATTACTGTGCCAAAAGAAGGTGTAACCGATATCCAGTCACCACTGCCCCGTGCATTGATTCTCGAAATCTCAGAATCAACTTTATAGGTTGAAAATTGGCTGTCTAATTCAGCAAGCCTAAGCTTAATTGACTTCTTTAATGCTTGGGGTTCAACATTATCGGGAAGTTGAGGTATTTTGATAGTAAAGTGAGTACCCATCGTCGAATCACGGTAATCAACACTGTACACTGACTTAACGACTTCTGTTTGCTCGCAACCTGCTAATAAAAAAACGAGGACAAAGGCGGCACCTTTTCCTCGTTTTAATTCCTTAAAGAACATAAGGTTTAAAATAAAGCTATATTAAATAAAATGACTAACCGCCAAAGTCATCTAACATAATATGATCACTTTCCACACCTAAATTCTCCAACATGTTAATCACCGCGGTATTCATCATCGGAGGACCACACATATAGAACTCACAATCTTCCGGAGAAGGGTGATCTTTCAAATAATTTTCTAACAATACATTATGGATAAAACCGGTATAACCGTCCCAATTATCTTCAGGCATCGGATCCGACAATGCACAATGCCATTCAAAGTTATTATTTTCTTGCGCAAGCACATTAAAATCAGCCACATAAAACATTTCTTTAACACTGCGAGCACCGTACCAGAAAGACATTTTTCGATTCGTATTAATCCGTCTCAATTGGTCGAAAATATGTGAACGCATGGGAGCCATACCAGCACCCCCGCCCACAAAAATCATTTCATTTTCAGTTTCTTTAGCAAAAAACTCACCAAATGGACCCGAAATCGTACAAGAATCACCTTCTTTTAAATTAAAAATATAAGAAGACATGATCCCAGGCGGAATATCATCAGAGGCACCCGGTGGCGGTGTTGCGATCCTGACGTTCAGCATAATAATGCCTTTCTCATCTGGGTAATTCGCCATCGAGTAGGCACGTAAAGAAGACTCTTTTACATCCGAAGTAAATCGCCATAAATTAAACTTATCCCAGTCATCACGGAATTTTTCGCCAATGTCATAATCTTTATAATGCGCTAAATAAGCGGGCGATTCTATTTGAATATAACCCCCAGCTCTAAAATCAACATTTTCACCGACCGGTAATTCCAAGACTAATTCTTTAATAAAGGTCGCGACATTATCATTAGAGCGAACCTTACACTCCCATTTTTTGACGCCAAATACATCTTCTTCAACATGTATTTTCATATCTTGTTTTACCGTTACCTGACAAGATAAACGATCACCGTCAGCAGCTTCTCTTTTCGTGATATGCGGCGTTTCAGTCGCTAAAATCTCACCACCACCCTCATGAATCTTTACTTTACATTGCGCGCAGGTTCCACCGCCACCACAAGCAGAGGGAACAAATAACCCTTGATCTGATAATGCGGATAATAGCTTAGCGCCGACGGGCACACGAATGGTTTTCTCATTATTAATTAAAATCTCGACATCACCTGATGAAACGAGTTTACTTTTGGCGCCAATAATGACAAAAACAAGTGCAATTACAATTACTGTAAATAATAAAACGCCTAATGCAATTTCCAGCATTTCTATACCTTTTAGAGTTGAATTCCAGAGAAGGCCATGAAGCCAAGTGACATCAAACCTGCGGTGATAAATGTAATCCCAAGACCTCTTAAGCCCTCTGGAATATCACTGTATTTTAGTTTTTCACGGACCCCCGCCATTACAACGATAGCAAGCGCCCAACCTAAACCACTACCGACGCCATAAACAACACTTTCACCAAAGTCATAGTCGCGTTCAAGCATGAATAAACTACCCCCTAAAATGGCGCAGTTTACGGTAATCAGCGGTAAGAAAATACCTAACGCATGAAATAAGGCCGGAAAATACTTATCCAGAATCATTTCAAGAATTTGTACCATTGCGGCAATAATGCCAATAAAACTTAGCAAGGCTAAGAAACTTAAATCAACACCCGTGACCCCGATCCATGACAAGGCATCTTCTTTTAACAAAGCGTTATAAATAAAATTATTGGCGGGTACAGTCAGTGTTTGGACCACCATAACAGCAACACCCAAGCCCATTGCTGTCGATATTTTCTTAGAAACGGCTAAGAATGTACACATTCCCAGAAAAAAAGACAGTGCTAAATTCTCTATAAAAACCGCTTTAACAAAAAGACTAATATAAGCTTCCATTAGTGATGCCCTCCTTCACCGTGGGCAATGGATGAAATTTTAAAATCCGCAGATTCTACTTGCGCGGGCTTCCATGATCTAAAAGCCCAGATAATCAAACCAATAATAAAAAATGCACTGGGTGGCAATAGCATTAAACCATTGGGTTCATACCAACCGCCGTCTTTAGTCAATTTTAAAATTTCTATACCAAACAATTTACCCGCACCGAATAATTCTCTGAAAAAAGCAACAATTAATAAAATCAAGCTATAACCTAAGCCATTCCCAATGCCATCAACGAAACTATCCCAGGGTGAGTTTTTCATGGCATACGCTTCAGCGCGCCCCATCACAATACAGTTAGTAATAATCAATCCGACGAAAACAGATAACTGCTTACTGACATCATAAACAAATGCCTTCAATATTTGATCCACAACGATTACTAATGAAGCAATAATGGTCATCTGAACAATAATCCGAATACTGCTTGGAATATGGTTTCGCACCATACTAATCGCGGCACTGGAACAGGCAACAACAACTGTTAAAGCTATTGCCATAATGATCGATGTTTTCATCTGTGATGTGACCGCTAGCGCAGAACAAATCCCTAGAACTTGTAAGGTAATAGGATTATTGTCGACTAACGGATCGACGAGTACTTTTTTAGTTTCAGCCTTCATACGCCTTCCTTACCCTTAGTTGTTCTTACCTTATTTAAATAAGGTGCAAATCCTTCATTACCCATCCAATAACGTATTAAATTAGAGACACCGTTACTGGTCAAAGTTGCTCCTGCTAAACCATCAATTTTATGCTCCGCACCTGGTTTTGACTTATCCACAACCCCTTTAACAAGTCTTAAAACAGGAACTAAGTCCGCATTGTAAAGTTGTTTCCCTTTCCATAGAGCACGCCAATCCGGATTAACAACTTCCCCCCCTAAACCCGGTGTCTCTGCCTGATCATAAAAACTAATACTTTGAACTGTCTGACCATCTGCATCAAGAGCCAAAAAACCATACATAGTAGACCACAAGCCATAACCGTGAACCGGTAAAATAATACTGCTTATTTGACCGTCCGTTTTAACTAAATAGACTTTCGCCTTTTTTGACTTTACTTTAATACTCGCTATATCTGCTTTACGCGGAATAGCCACATTTTGCTCCGGGTCTTTAGCGGCCTTACGCTGATCAAAGATATCGACATTAATAGAGTCGTCATAATCCCCGGTTTTCAGATCGATAATCTTGGCTTGGATCTGAGTTTTAAAGGCTTGGTCAATATCGGTGTCCTCATTAAGCAAGCCAGCAACATCAAGGATATTTTTCTTCATATCCAGTGCTTTATTGTAAGCTTGGAGTGGCTTTAAAGCCACTGCTGATAACGATACAAAGACTGCACAAACCAGACATAGCGCTAAAGCAACAACAATAGTTTTTTCGAAACTATCATTGCCCAAAGCCAAGACCCGTTCTTTATACGCCCTGAATCCAGATGCTGTTGGCGCGCTATTCAGATCGTTCTGCTCGTTATTATCATTAGACATGACGCTTAATCCTTCTGCTTATATTCGCTTGAATCACAAAGTAATCAATAATAGGAGAAAACATATTAGAAAATAAAATCGCCAACATCATCCCCTCACTAAAAGCTGGATTCACGACCCTAATCAAAACCACCATGACCCCGATTAAGCCGCCGTAAACCCAACGCCCTGTATTAGTCATAGGAGCAGATACCGGATCTGTTGCCATAAAAGCCATACCAAATGCGAAGCCTCCCAGTGTTAAATGCCAATACCATGGCAAAGAGAACATCGGGTTAGTTTCACTGCCAATCATATTTAGCAACAAACTCATCAGAACCATCCCTGAAAAAACACCGATGATAATCCGATACGATGCTATCCGGGTATAAAGTAAGAATGCAATGCCTACCAAGCAGGCCAAAGTCGATGTTTCACCAATAGAGCCCGGGATAAAACCAAAAAATGATTGCATCCAGGTAATATTAGCCGTGGTAATCGCTTCAACCCCCCCTGTTACCGCTAAACTCAAAGGTGTCGCCGCCGTAAAACCGTCTACTGCTACCCATACTGAATCCCCTGATAAGGATGCCGGGTATGCAAAAAATAAAAAGGCTCTTCCGGTTAAAGCAGGATTTAAGAAATTTTTACCCGTACCCCCAAAAACTTCTTTTCCAATAACAATACCAAACGAAATGCCTAAAGCCACCTGCCACAAAGGAATATCGGGCGGCATAATGAGTGTAAAGAGCATCGATGAGACTAAAAACCCTTCATTAATTTCATGTTTTCTTACGGTTGCGAATATAACCTCCCAAATACCGCCTACCGCAAGCGTTACGATATAAATAGGGAAGAAATAAAGCATCCCGTGAACCATGCATGACAATGGGTTACTAGAGTTATAACCTAATGAACTCATTATATAATTTCGCCAGCCATCAATACTGGCTTTGCCCATAGATTCTAACGCAACATTGGCTTGATAACCGGTATTATACCAGGCCATCATTACACACAATATGGTCGCTAAAACAACATAGGTCATGGTTCTTTTCAGATCATTACCATCTCGTACATGCGTCGCCCCCTGCGTAACATCTGATGGGGTATACAAAAATGTATCCACCATTTCATAGAGGCCATAATAATGCTGTAACTTACCACCCTCAGTGAAATACGGCTCGACTTTATCTAAAAACTTTCTTGTCGCCGCCATTACCCTTCCTTCTCTATTTTAGTTAAGTTTGACCGCAATACCGGCCCAAAATCATGTTTACCCGGATCCACAAAAGTAC
Organism: Methylococcaceae bacterium; assembly: GCA_012965425.1. Lineage (GTDB taxonomy): Bacteria > Pseudomonadota > Gammaproteobacteria > Methylococcales > Methylomonadaceae > OPU3-GD-OMZ. The sequence continues at coordinate 25,034 of DTSI01000050.1, read as the reverse complement.
AAAGCGCAAGATCTTCTTCTGTTAACTCCAAACATCCCAACAGTTGCGCCTGATCACTATCACCAACAACAAGTGCTTTTAACAACGGCGTAGATAAAATATCAAGCGGCATCACTGCCTCCAAAACACCAATAGGAACAATCGCACGAGGGCTGCCGTTTTTAGTTGTTGTTAATGGAAATTGACGACCGGTATCTCGATCCAGACTTGAAGTAAAAATATTAATTGCTGAATATTTATCTTTACCGGGAACGATCCAACCAAAAAACTCACGCTCTCGGCCTTCTTTAAGAACTGAAACCTGATCATTGTAATAGCCTAAATAACCGGCCCAGTCATGTGCATTGCGCCCATAAAGCACTGAACCTGATATGGCTCTATTTTCACCGTCTTCTAACTCATCGGCTGTCAAATCATGAATATTAGCGCCCACACGGGTTTTCAACAATCGCGGGTTTTTTACTGAAGGTCCCGCTAAAGCGATCACTCGTTCAACATTTAATGTACCGGTAGTAAATAAAGCGCCAATCGCTAAAACAGATTGGTAACTCAGGTGCCAAACAAATTTTTTAATATTAACCGGATCCAAATAATGGATGTGGGTACTTGCTAACCCGGCAGGATGAGGTCCTGAAAACTCAGCCGCTACAATCTTTTCATCAGTCCCTTGTGGGATAACCGCATCGGGGGCTTTACAAAGAAAAACTTGCCCCTCAGTCAATTTCGAAATAACCGACAAACCATTATTAAAATCATCTTCACGCCCTTTTATAACCACCTCAGGGTTTCCGGCTAAGGGGTTCGTATCAATAGCTGTTACAAAAATTGAATTAGGGCTACTGGAAACCGCAGGAATCTTACCGTAAGGCCTTGTCCTAAAGGCCGTCCATAACCCTGACTGTGTCAGGTTGTCTCTAACCTGTTCAACCGTTAACGAAACTAACTGTTCTGACGTATACTTTTCAAAAGTAACCTGAGCGCTACCTTTTAGCTTAATTTCAACCGATTGAAGTACTCGCTTTGCACCGCGGTTAATTGCTGCAACAGTTCCTGCACCGGGAGAAGTAAAAAACACACCCGGATTTTTTTTATCTTCAAATAAGGGCTGACCTAACTTAACAGCATCTCCTTCTGCAACCATCATTGTTGGCTTCATACCAATATAATCAGAGCCCAAAACGGCCACCGACCCAATCTTATTTCCTTTGTTAATGACCTGCTCAGGCGCACCTGCTATTGGCAAGTCAAGGCCTTTATCAAGAGTAAAATGCATAATAATTTAATGTGTTGATAGATAAATTGCTATTTGTCTGTTCTGCGAGCAACCGCTAACCCTCAGCAATATGCAGAGCGACAAGTAAAACCCCTATTACATCATATTATTGCCAGATACTCAATATAATATAATCGCCGAAAGACGTCTTGCAACCAAAAAAGAAATACTTAAGAACCGCCAAAATTAAGTAACTATCAAACGCTCCGTGAGAGGCTACCTAAACAACCGAAAACATATTATCTAATGCCTTTTTAGCAAGCATTGCATTGGGCTCTTGAACCGTGACTTGATTGACAACATGCCCCGCCACTAAATTTTCCAAAACCCACGCTAAATGTTGCGGATCCGTTCTAAACATAGTCGAGCACATACTGACTGTCGATGACATAAAATGTACATTTTTTCCCTGATCTTTACATTCTTCGTGCAGACGATTAACTAAATTCAATTCTGTCGCAACCAACCAGCGCGTGCCAGGTTCCGCTTCTCTAACAATTTTAAGGATTGTTTCTGTTGACCCAATGTAATCTGCTTTACGGCAAACCTCATAACTAGCTTCGGGATGAGCAATAACCTTAGTCTCTGGATACTGCTTAAGAAAGTCATCAATATGTTCAGGCTGAAAAACCTGGTGAACGGAACAGAAGCCACTCCAAAGAATAATTTTAGCTTTTTTAATCTGCTCGACAGTAAGCCCGCCCTGCGGCTTTCTAAAATCCCACAGCACCATTTCATTCAAAGGTATCCCCATATCAAAACCCGTATTACGCCCCAAATGCTGATCCGGAAAGAACAACACTTTCTCCCGTTTTGCGAAGCTCCATTCCAATATTTTTTGGGCATTCGATGACGTACAGACAATCCCTTCATGCTGACCACAAAAAGCTTTAAGATCAGCCGCTGAGTTAATATAAGTAATCGGTGTAACCGTTGATTCTACATCTAGAATAGCCGCCAATTCATCCCAACATTTTTGCACATTGGTTTGATTGGCCATATCAGCCATCGAACAACCCGCCGCTAAATCAGGTAAAATTGCAATTTGTTCAGGCCGAGACAAAATATCAGCCACCTCTGCCATAAAATGAACACCACAGAAAACAATATAGTCTGCTTCTGATTTTGCTGCATTTCTTGATAACTTCAGCGAATCCCCAGAAAGATCTGCATACTTAAAGACCTCATCCCGTTGATAATGATGCCCCAAAATCACACAACGACGGCCGAGTTTCTTCTTGGCAAGAACTATGCGCTCGTCACATTCCGAGTCATCTAAGAGTGCATAGTCTTGAATAGGATAAGCTAAAGTTGTCATTTTACTCAATTGTCCTTTGCACTTTCTAATACCGGCTTAGTCCGTAATTTGATACCGAGCTCTTTCAAATCCTTATCACTCACCGGAGCCGGTGCGTTGACGAGCGGGCATGCCGCAGTTTGGGTTTTAGGAAAAGCAATGACATCACGAATAGACGCTGAACCTGTCATTAGCATAACCAGCCGATCAACCCCAAAAGCAATCCCCCCATGCGGAGGACAACCAAACTTCAAGGCATCAAGCAAAAAGCCAAACTTCTCCCGTGCTTCTTCCGTACCGACCCCTAATAAATCAAAGACCGTTTGTTGCATTTCACTATTGTGTATCCGAATAGACCCTCCGCCGACTTCACTGCCATTTAAAACAAGGTCATATGCTTTAGATATCGCCGCGCCTGGATTCTCAAGCATCACCTCACGATCACAACGCGGTGCTGTAAAGGGATGGTGAATAGCATGCCAGTCTTCCTTTTCATCAGCGCGCTCAAACATCGGAAAATCTACAATCCACACCGGCTTCCATTTACCATCAATCAACCCATGCTCAGTCCCAAGTTTAACGCGCAATGCACCGAGTGAATCATTAACAACCGCTGTTTTATCCGCGCCAAAAAACACCAGATCACCTGTCTCAGCGCCTACTTTGGCCAACACCTTCTCAACAACATCATCGGGAATAAATTTTAAAATAGGCGATTGTAAACCCGCCACGCCTGCAGCACGGTCATTAACTTTAATATATGCCAAGCCTTTAGCACCATAGATGCTCACAAACTTAGTTAACCCGTCAATTTCTTTTCGCGACAATTTCGCACCTTGGGGCAACTTCAATGCAGCCACTCGCCCTAAAGGGTTATTCGCCGGCCCAGAAAACACTTTAAACTCCACATCCTTCATTTCTTCAGCAATATCGACTAACTCTAAAGGTATCCGAAGATCAGGACGGTCCGTCCCATAGCGCTGCATAGCTTCTTGGTAGGTCATCTGAGGAAATGACTCGGGCAACGACTCGTTTAATGTTTCAGCAAACAAATGACGAATCATCTGTTCCATAATAGCCATTATCTCTCCTTCATTCATGAAGGAAGTTTCAATATCAAGCTGCGTAAATTCTGGTTGGCGATCCGCACGCAAATCCTCATCACGGAAGCAACGAACGACTTGATAATAACGATCCATACCTGCAATCATCAACAACTGTTTATAAAGCTGAGGCGATTGCGGTAAGGCAAAAAAAGCATCCTCATGCGTTCTGCTGGGAACAATATAATCCCTTGCTCCTTCGGGCGTCGCTTTCGTTAAATAAGGCGTTTCAATCTCATAGAATTGATGAGCATCCAAAAAATTTCTTAAGCACCGTGTAACATCTCGACGAACACGCATTTTATTAAGCATCTCTGTCCGCCGTAAATCCAAATAGCGATAACGCAAACGCATTTCTTCATTAACTTCTATATCACTTTCAATGGGGAAAGGCGGTGTATCAGAGGTATTTAAAACCTCAGCCTGTGTAACCAAAACCTCAATTTCCCCGGTTGCCATATTTGGATTCACGGTTCCTTCAGGCCTTGCACGCACAATACCTTTAATTGACAGAACATATTCACTACGCACACTCTCACCTAAAATGAACGTTTCCGGTGAATCCGGATCAAAAATGATCTGCAATAACCCTTCTCTATCTCTGAGATCAATAAAGATAACGCCACCATGATCGCGGCGGCGATGTACCCACCCGTATACGGTTACTTGCTGTTCTAAATGTTTCTGGTTGACTTCACCACAGTAGTGGGTACGCATAATGCTCTCTTACCTAATCAAAAAAATCGTCGATATTACTTTTTTAGCCTTACTATTGCAAGTCCGGACATTAAAAAAGAGACATCATCTAAGCCGTGGGATTACGACCGGTCTCACTGACTCAAATGTGACCACAAATAACCATCAAACTAGTGACCACAGCCCCCGGATTTTGTAGCACAACTGGCAGAATGCCCGGATGCTGCCTTTTCTGATTTAGCTTTACCCTTGAAGTCAGTTTCATACCAACCGGTCCCCTTCAATCTAAAACCTACGGCTGAAATTATCTTTTGTAAACCAGACTCCTGACAAGCCGGGCAATCCGTTAACGGTTCAGCATCCATTTTCTGCAGTGCATCATGAACATTGCCACAGTACTGGCATTTATATTCGTAAATAGGCATTTGTTACTCCAAAAGTTAAATTAAACGTCTTTCTCTAAACCGAATAAGTTAAGAGAAACTAACAACGCATGTATTGAATCGTTCAGGTGGCGGGACTCGCTTATCACTTAAAAAACATCAAAACCCTGATAAATCATGATGATAGCATAGCTAACCCCAAGTTGAAACTGATTTACCTCGCACGCGGCCATGAAAACAAAACTACAGCAACAAAAAAGAGTTTTTTCAACTTCAGCTATAGTCTGTTGACTAAAATCAGTTATATTAATCAGGAACATTCTTTACTATACAAAGTCAAATTATGACCTTAAGCGATCACCGAAATAAAAAATAGAAGAGGAGCTGCAAACATGATTAGTGCCTTTATTACCATCTATATTGCCTGCTGGACGTACCAAGGCGGTGTTCGCACCGGCGCAACAAACACCTTCAAATGGGTTGTCATAACAACCACCGTTTTCTTTGCAATACAACTTTCATGGGTCTGGGTTGATAACTTTCTTTTTTTATCAGAAACCAAGCCAATGTGGGGTCCACGTATAGCCGGGTTTCTGGTTGCCGCTTTCATTCGAACTAAACTTCTTATGCGAGCAAGCCTAACGCCGAAAAATCTATTCAATCACCTTAATATTTTTCAAAGCACTATCGAAAGGGAACATCACTTAGACTAACGCTCTCTTTGTTCTGTAACGCCCCACACTCTAAGAGTGTTATATTCTGTACTGCTCCGTTTAATCCTAGCTTTAAACCCCTTACTCTGGCCCCTTAAATTGACCACCAAAAGTTCGCAATATTTACGATACAATAGCTGAAAATTAACGTCTCAGGCATGCGACAGCCCTCAATATAACCGCCTACAGCATATAGCTTATGAATAAAATAACAATTACCACGCCCGATGACTGGCATCTACACGTCCGATCTGGGGCACTGCTCCAGGCCGTCATCACACATACGGCTAAACGTTTCAAAAGGGCCATTATTATGCCCAATCTGAACCCCCCCATAACCACTGTCGAGCAAGCACTTCTTTATCGCAACGAAATTCTCCATGCGCTGCCCCAAAGGAGCGAATTCAACCCCTTAATGACTTTGTACCTGACTGACACAACCTCAGCCGAAGAAATTCATAAAGCCGCTGACTGTGAGCATATTCAGGGAATTAAACTTTATCCCTCGGGTGCTACAACTAACTCTCAATCAGGCATCTCACAATTAGAAAAAACATTTCCACTGTTAGATGCTATGCAGAGGCATTCTATTCCGCTGTTAATACACGGAGAAGTCACCGATAATGATATTGATATTTTTGACCGTGAAAAGATTTTTATTGATCGACACTTAACCACACTCACTCAGGAGTTTCCTAACCTACGGATAATACTCGAGCACATTACAACCAAAGAAGCCGTTCATTTTATCCAAGAACAGTCCACTCATATTGCGGCTACGATCACTCCGCAACATCTAATGTTCAATCGAAATGCTTTTTTAGTCGGCGGAATTAAACCACACAATTACTGCTTACCCGTCATCAAACGAGAAACACATCGGCAAGCCTTATTAGCTGCTGCAACCAGTGGGAATCCTAAATTCTTTTTAGGCACCGATAGCGCCCCACACCCAAAACACCGAAAAGAATCCAGCTGTGGCTGCGCCGGCTGTTTTTCCGCTCATGCCGCCATTGAATTTTATACTGAAATTTTTGAACAAGCCGGCGCCCTCAACAAACTAGAAGGGTTTGCCAGCCACTTTGGTGCTGATTTTTATCGACTCCCTCGAAACCAATCCAGTCTTAGTCTAGTAAAAGAGAGCTGGATAATTCCAGCAAACTACCCTGCAGGCAATGATGAGATCATCCCTCTCAATGCCGAAGGACTCTGCACTTGGAAAGCATTATAAGTCACCCATAAAAAAAGGGATGCATGGTCCACCAACGCACCCCTCTTTTCAACCCGATATGAAATTTTACCCCTGACTTACTCCATATCAATAAGAACTTCGAAGTCATCAGGAACACCACCATCTGTGATCAAGTACTGACGTTTTTGCAGGTAAGCATCTTTCAAAAATGAATACCGATCAAGAGCGGCTTCCTCGGCAATTTTTCGCGTACTTAAGTTATCTGCACTGACATCAATTGCATTCAAAGCACCCGCTCCAAAACTTGCGCCAGGAACACCAATATAAGATAACGGATGCAGGGCAATATCACCAATCCCCCCCACAATCCCACGCGGCGTAGAGGAACCCAAAAAAGGAACAACCATATAAGGACCTGACGGTACGCCCCAAAAAGCAAGGGTTTGACCAAAATCTTCTTTATGTTTGGGCAAATTAATCATCGTTGCCACATCAACAAAGCCCCCGACACCGACAGTAGAATTTACTAAAAAACGTCCCAAATCAGCACCGCTCTGTGCCAGCTTCAATTGAAAAATATCGTTAACAAAAACACCGATATCACTGAGGTTACTAAAAAAGTTACTGATACCCGTGTCTGCAAAATCAGGCATTACCCACTGATAACCCTCACTGACCGGCTTTAGAAAATAGTCATCCAATCCATCATTGAATGATAAAACATCTCGATTCCAGTCTTCCATAGGATCGTCTGCTAAAACGTTAGCGGACCCTACTAGCATAAAAACAGCGAGCAACCCTCCAACCAACCAACCAACACCTTTGTTATTTTTTTTCATTTGACCAACACCTAAAAAAATTTCCATGTAATATCGCTAAGATATGCGTAACATAGCATAAAAGACAATTTTTTTCGACTTTATCCTGACGCCACAGCGACTCCTTTTCACCTGACAATAAACAGATAACCCCTTCACACTCTTTATGGAATCAACACAACAGCCTATCAATGAACGTTTTCGCGGCTACCTTCCCGTTATCATAGATATAGAAACCGCCGGCTTCAACCCCAAAAAAAATCCTCTCCTAGAAATTGCCGCCGTCATTGTTGAATACGATGAAAAAATGCAACTCACTATTAAGGAAAGTCACTCAAGAGCCATACTCCCTTTTGAAAATTCTGAACTTGACCAATCTGCTCTGGATTTTACCGGCATAAAACCCTTCCACCCATTTCGAATGGCCATCGATGAAAAAAAAGCACTTCAAGAAATTTTCAAACCGATTAAAGAAGCCGTTAAACGCAACGAATGTACGCGCGCCATCTTGGTCGGGCACAATCCCGCTTTTGACTTAAGTTTTTTGAATGCAGCTTTACAACGTTCAAATATCAAAAGAAGCCCACTCCACCCCTTCAGCTCATTTGACACAGCTACCCTTGGCGGTCTTGCCTATGGCCAAACTGTGCTCGCAAAAGCAGCTAAAAAAGCAGGCTTGGATTGGGACAATGATAAAGCACACTCAGCGCTTTATGATGCACAACAAACCGCTGAACTTTTTTGCCGCATTGTTAACCGCTGGCAAGCTCTATCTAATCTTGAAGAACAATCGAACAAGTAGACTACGTGCGGGACCCCATTAATGAACGAGGACCCTCGCCACCTTACTAATAATTATGCGGGTTGACCTGCATTAGCCAACAGGGTTTGCAGCTCACCTTTTTGATAAAGATCCATAACAATATCAGCACCGCCAATCAAGACACCATCTATATACAATTGTGGATAGGTTGGCCACTGCGAGTACACTTTTAGTCCCTCTCTAATTTCAAGGTCTTCGAAAATATTGGTGTGAGAAAACTCTACCTGACAAGCCTTCAAAATCTGAACCGTCTGTCCTGAAAATCCGCATTGCGGGAAATCAGGTGTCCCTTTCATATAAAGGATAATAGGGTTACTCTCCAATTGCTCCTTAATTCTTTCGTTTACATCCATTATTTACTCCCAAAAAACACCATTCTAACAAAATTTAGCCGCAAAAATAAACAGATCCACACTAAGACCTTATTTACTTGCTGAATTAATATAGAACATTATATATAATGAAAAGTTTTTTTAACCACTGTAGTTAACAAAAACGAGACTGGTAAAGACCCTCATGACTCACTCAATTATGCCAACCTATGCAAGACTACCTGTCAGTTTCGCCCGAGGACAAGGTGCTTGGCTATGGGACCAAAACAATGTTCGCTATCTTGATGCGCTCTCTGGAATAGCTGTCTGTAATTTAGGCCATGCCCACCCAGCCATTCACAACGCTATTGCAGAACAAAGCCGGCTACTTATACACACATCAAACCTTTACGAAATAGAACTGCAAATTGAGCTTGCAAATCAATTAACACAGCTCTCTGGAATGGATAATGCTTTCTTCTGTAATTCAGGTGCAGAAGCAAATGAAGCCGCTATTAAACTGGCACGACTCTATGGGCACTCTCAACACATTGAGCAACCGACCATTATCGTCATGAACAATAGTTTTCATGGCCGTACATTAGCAACGCTAAGCGCCACTGGAAATCCCAAAATACATGAGGGTTTTGCACCGTTGGTAGACGGATTTATACATGTGCCATTCAATGATATCCCGGCCATTAAAAAAATCATTAACGACACCCCAAGTATCGTCGCCATCATGGCTGAACCTATCCAAGGCGAAGGGGGCGTCAATATTCCAGCGCCCACCTATCTCAATGAACTTCGTCAATTGTGCGACCAACATAAATTATTACTTATTCTTGATGAAATCCAAACAGGCATCGCTAGAACCGGTCGCTTTTTAGCCTACCAGCATAATGATATCCTGCCTGATATCTGCACATTAGCAAAAGCCTTAGGGAATGGCATCCCAATCGGAGCCTGTTTAGCCAGAGGGACAGCCGCACAACTACTCACTGCTGGAAAACACGGCTCTACCTTTGGTGGAAACTTATTAGCATGTCGCGCCGCACTCACCGTGCTTGATATCATCCAACAAGATAATTTAATCCATGCTGCCGAAACTAAAGGCAACAAAATTGTCGACGAAATCACCAAACGTCTGGGCAGCCACCCACTCGTTTCTGACATTCGCCATCAAGGCATGATGATCGCCATTGAACTCACTCAACCTTGCCAAGCGTTGACCCAAAAAGCACTTGACCATAAGATTCTTATTAGTATTACTGCCGAGAAAGTAATTCGACTGCTACCGCCTCTTGTCATCACTGAAGAGCAAATTATTTTATTAGCCGATACCTTACAAGCACTTCTGGAAAATACCAGCAACCTCTAATTTTTTATTTTTTATATCCATGAACCCAAGACATTTTACTAGCCTAGTCGACCTAACTCCTTCAGAACTTCGGCAACTCATCTACCGGGCAATTGAACTCAAGCAGCATAGAGACCCTAACTACACACCGTTAAAAAACAAAGTCCTAGGAATGATTTTCGAGAAGTCATCCACTCGAACACGAATTTCTTTTGAAACCGGTATGATTCACTTTGGCGGCAGCGCCATTTTTCTATCACCCAAGGATACTCAACTAGGTCGCGGCGAACCGTTAGAAGACAGTGCTCGCGTTATCTCCAGCATGGTCGATGCAATCATGCTCAGAACACATCACCATCAAACAGTCACGACATTTGCACAGTTTTCCAGTGTCCCCGTTATTAACGGCTTAACTGACCTATTGCATCCTTGTCAGCTACTTGCTGACATGCAAACCTATTTTGAACGCCGAGGCGATATTGCCGGAAAAACAGTCACCTGGATTGGTGATGGTAATAATATGTGTAATTCATACATCAATGCCGCCAAAATGCTTAATTTTCAACTCAATATTGCCTGCCCAGCAGACTATAAACCTAATGAAACGATTATGGCGCCGGCACAATCGAATATAAATTTATTTTCTGATCCATTAACTGCCAGTGAAAATTCAGATTTAATTGTGACTGATGTTTGGGCCAGTATGGGTCAAGAACAAGAACAACAAAAACGCCTGCAGGCCTTTGCCAACTTTACCGTAACCGATGAAATAATGAAAAACGCTCACTCAGATGCCTTATTTATGCACTGTTTACCGGCACACCGAGGAGAGGAAGTTGATACATCCGTAATCGACGGACCACAAAGTGTAGTCTTTGATGAGGCTGAAAATAGACTGCATGCTCAAAAAGCACTACTGGAATTTTTGATACCGTAAAATCGAGTATGATAAAGGTATGCTTGAAAATGCAACCGCCAAACCTTAAAAAGCAAAACATTATGAAAAAAATCCTTATACCCGCCTTTTTTCTAATTAACTCTCATGCCATTTGTGCTGAAACTGTTTACGTGACTGACAAATTAAAAATTGAGGTTCGTAGTGGAATGAGCACCCAACACAAGATTCTAACCATGCTCCCAAGTGGAACGCCTCTCGAAGTCATTAATCGCGACCCGAACACTGGTTATACCATCGTTCAATTAAACGAACAACAAGTTGGCTACATCCTAACGCGTTACACAAACAAACAACCCACTGCACGCTTGCTGCTCAATGATGCCAGACAAAACAACACGAAATTACAAGCAAAATTTAATACCACTCAACAAGAACTAACCACTATTTCAGCATCAAATAAAAAAAACACGCACTTAAATAAAACACTCACTACAGAAAAAAAACGACTCAGCAACGAATTAGCTGAAATTAAACAAACCGCAGCCAATGCAATCCAACTGAAACAACAACGCGATCAACTTCAGCAACGCTTAGTTGGCATTGAACGCGAAAACGAAAAACTCAAACGAGAAAAACAAACTTTACAAGATAGCGCCAATCAGGACTGGTTCCTTTACGGCGGTATTCTTGCCTTTTTTGGAATCTTTTTTGGCTTACTTATACCTAAAATTAGCTGGCATAGACGCACTAATAGCTGGGACAATTTTTAACCCAGCTACCACCCTAATAGACCACTTCAGGACATCAGGCAATGACAAATTCAGTTGATAAAAGAACCCGAGCTTTCTCTTCTAAAATTGTAGACGGTATGGAACGCGCACCCAGTCGCGCCATGCTACATGCAGTCGGTTTTACGACTAACGACTTTAAGAAATCGCAAATCGGAATTGCTTCAACTTGGAGCATGGTTACCCCTTGTAATATGCACATTAACAAACTGGCTGATTATGCCGCCGATGGCGTCAATTTGGCAAATGGCAAGGCGGTTATTTTTAATACCATTACTATTTCAGACGGTATCTCCATGGGAACTGAGGGCATGAAATATTCATTGGTTTCCAGAGAAGTGATTGCCGACTCAATTGAAACCGTGGTCGGCTGTCAGGGTTTCGATGGCATTGTTGCTATTGGTGGTTGTGACAAAAACATGCCGGGTTGCATGATTGCCCTTGCGCGCTTAAATCGCCCTGCTATTTTTGTCTACGGTGGAACAATCATGCCCGGCTGCCATAACAATAAGAAACTCGATGTCGTTTCTGTTTTTGAAGCAGTCGGCCAACGCGCTAATGATAAAATTGATGATGCTGAACTGTCTGCCATTGAAACCAAGGCTATCCCGGGCGCTGGATCATGTGGCGGCATGTATACCGCTAATACAATGGCTTCTGCTATCGAAGCATTAGGCATGAGTTTGCCGAACAGTTCGGCCCAAACCGCTATTTCAGACGATAAAAAAGCTGACTGCGAACGCGCCGGAAAAGCAGTACTGGAATTATTAAATAACAACATTAAACCCCGGGACATTATGACTAAAAAGGCATTTGAAAATGCCATCACTGTTATCATTTCACTGGGCGGTTCCACCAATGCAGTTTTGCATATCCTGGCCATGGCCAGCGCTACTGACATTGACATTACCTTAGATGACTTCACCCGAATCGGTAAAAAAGTCCCTATGGTTGCTGATTTAAAACCCAGCGGTCGCTATCAAATGGCTGAATTAATTGAAATTGGCGGCATTCAACCACTCATGAAAATATTACTCGATAATGGCCTTCTTCACGGTGAATGTTTAACGGTAACCGGCAAAACATTGGCTGAAAACCTTGCTAACGTCAATCCTTACCCGGAAGGTCAGGATATGATTCGCCCATTAGACAATCCAATCAAAGCCGAGAGCCACTTAGTCATTTTACGTGGCAATCTTGCCGCAGAAGGTGCCGTTGCTAAAATCACCGGAAAAGAAGGGCTTTACTTCACGGGCTCGGCAAAAGTTTTTGATTGCGAAGAAAATGCCCTGCAAAGTGTGTTAAATGGTGAGATTATCAAAGGTGATGTCATTGTCATTCGTTATGAAGGCCCCAAAGGAGGACCTGGGATGCGTGAAATGCTTTCACCAACCTCAGCGGTCATGGGTAAAGGACTGGGACAAGATGTTGCGCTTATTACCGATGGTCGATTTTCAGGTGGCACCCATGGCTTTGTTGTCGGTCATATTACTCCTGAGGCCTATGTAGGTGGCCCACTTGCAATTGTTGAAGATGGGGACACTATTACTATTGATGCAGAAAAAAACATCTTACATCTAGACCTAAACGAACATGAGATTAATCGTCGCTTAGATAAATGGCAAGCCCCCGCACCTCGTTACACCCGAGGTGTGTTAGCTAAATATGCCAAACTCGTTAATTCTGCATCTGAAGGCGCGGTTACCGATCGTTTTGAATAACCTCGCCTGTTGCTAATTTATAAAAGACCATGACCGATCCGTCCAAAGAACAATCCTCTTTTATCAATTGGTTCCGTGATTCTTCGCCTTATATCCATGCGCATCGTAAAAAAACGTTTGTCATCTTTTTCGGCGGGGAAGCCGTGCAAAGCGAATTTTTTGCTCATCATCTGCATGATTTTGCCCTCTTAAACAGCTTAGGCATTAGACTGGTCTTAGTACATGGTATCCGACCACAAATTGAGCAACGCCTTAAAAAAAACAATCACCCCTCCATTTTTGTAGACCCATACCGCATAACAGACCATACTGCTTTACAATATGTTAAAGAATCTGTCGGTACTGTTCGGGTTGAAATAGAAGCATTACTATCTATGGGATTGGCAAATTCACCCATGTCCGGTGCTAAAATTAAAGTCTCCTCAGGAAACTTCATCACGGCTAAACCCATAGGCGTTCTTAACGGTACTGATTTCTGCTCTACCGGGAAAATTCGTCGTATTGATAGTGCTGCGATTAATGCTCAACTTCACAATAATACGGTCATTTTAATTTCACCTATTGGCTACTCCCCCAGCGGAGAAGTTTTTAACTTATCTGCAGAAGAAGTTGCCACCGAAGTGGCCATAGCATTACAGGCTGACAAACTCATTTTAATGACCGAAAATAACTGCCTGAATAATACTGACCAACAATTAATTCCCCAATTAACCATTTCTGAAGCCAACGCTTTATTAAAAAAGTCACAAAACAACGCCATAAAACCATCGCTTACGGCAGCCATAAAAGCCTGCCAAGGAAATGTTAACCGGGTCCATCTCATAAACTGCCATTTAGAAGGCGCATTACTGCTAGAATTATTTTCCAGAAACGGTGTCGGCACCTTAATCAGTGCAAATTCATATGAAAAATTAAGAGCCGCTAATACCCATGATATCCCTGGAATTCTTGAACTCATTAGACCCTTAGAAGCAGAAAACAAACTCATTAAGCGTTCCCGCGAACACCTTGAAATTGATATTGGTAATTATTCAATTCTAGAAAGAGACGGTTTAATTATTGGCTGTATTGCCTTAAATACCTTTCCTGATACGACTCTCGCTGAGGTTGCTTGTTTAGCTGTACACCCGAACTATCAACACGCTGCACGCGGTCAACAACTACTTACCCATGCGCTAACCCAAGCCAAACAAAAAGGAATATTTCAGGTGATCGTCTTTTCCACTCAAACCACCCATTGGTTTATTGAACAAGGCTTTCAAGAAATCGACCTCACATCAATACCCGAAATCGGCATTAAACCGCAGCAAATTGAAAGGAACGCTAAAATACTTCATAAAAAAACCCCTTAACCAGCTAATGTACTCAACAAAAAAAAACAACGCATTAACATTACTACAATTCTCAGATTTACACCTTTTTACACAGTCAGATAAAAGTATCCATAATATTGTCCCCGAACAATCTTTCTTACAAATATTTAAACAAGCCATCGCGGAAAACCCATCTATTGATTTAATATTACTCACCGGTGATCTGGCAGAAGATCCCTATCAAGCGGTCTACCAGCGCCTGAATCAACTGTTGTCTCCATTCCAGATACCGGTCGTCTGTTTACCCGGAAATCATGATGATTATCAGATCATGCAAAACGTTTTTACACAGCCCCCGGTTACTTGCAACAAACTGACCCGCTTGGGTAACTGGCAAATAATTGCCTTGAACAGCCAAATTATAGGTGAAAAACAAGGCTCTATTGCCCCACTGGAAATGGAATTCTTAAAAGATACTCTGGATAATTCTGAAGACTATTTTTCCGTTGTTGCGATACATCACCATTGCATTCCTACTAATAGTTTATGGATGGATCGTATGCAACTGGAGAATAGCGACATTTTCTTAAAGATGCTAACACGCTATAAGCGTGTTAAATTAGTTCTTTCCGGTCATGCCCACCAAACACTAAAAGCACTTATCTCTGGCATCACTATTTTAGGAACACCGTCGACTTGTTATCAATTCAAACCCAACAGTAGAAACTTTGCGATCACTAACAAACCCGCCTGCTATCGCTGGGTCTCTTTGTCTCCAAACGGTGACATAGCGTCAAAAACAGGCACCCTACGACTAACGGGTTAATGAACTTATCTGAGCCTTCCCAGATTTAGACAAATAACCACTGGCACTCACAGGATTGGTATTTCCGACTAACAGCCCACCGAGCTCTTGTAATGCTCGCTGATAAGTCCAGCGTTTAAAATAAACGACCCCATTCAACGGCTCCCAATAATCCGTCCAACACCAATCATCGAACTCAGGTTCCTCATAATCGTTTAGCACAATAGCAGACTCCGAACTCACCAACCGCAAAAGAAACCAAATTTGTTTCTGGCCAATACACAAGGGTTTTGATTTCTTCCGAATATAATGCTCAGGCAAATCGTAACGCAACCAATAACGGGTACGCCCCAACAACTGCACATCTTTTGGAGCCAGTCCAACTTCTTCCTTCAACTCTCTATACATTGCAGTTTCAGGGTCTTCATAGAATTTAATGCCGCCCTGCGGAAACTGCCAAGCATCTGCACCCATACGTTTTGCCCAAAACAACTTACCATCATCATTACAAATAACAATGCCTACATTGGGTCGATATCCATTCGAATCAATCATTTTAATACCTTTCAACCCCTCTTTTTATCGAATGCTTATTGTTATAATAACGCATTAAAGAAACCAATAATCATCGTACATTGTTTCATAATAAAAGAGATTATGTATAGTGCTAATTTTATTCACTACAACAGGAATTTTTCACGTGAGCTTAGTCATTTTTGATTTAGACAATACCTTAATCGCTGATGATAGCGACTATTTATGGGGTCAATTTTTAGTTTCCCAAGGGATGGTCAATAGAACCCTCTATAAATTGGCCAACCAACATTTTTATGAAGACTATAAACACGGCACACTTGATATCAATGAATTCCTAGCCTTTGCACTCAAACCACTGGCCGAAATTAACATCAATCATCTCTTTAGACTCAGAGAGCAATTCATTAAAACAGTCATACAACCGATCTTACTAAAGCCCGCTAGAGACTTAATCAACCACCATAAAGCCAAGGGCGACACGCTTATTGTTATTACGGCAACGAACAAATTTGTAACTGAACCTATTGTCAATTTATATGGAATCGACAACCTGTTAGCAACCGTGCCTGAATGTAAACAAGGCCGCTTCACCGGGAGAGTTTCCGGTATCCCCTGCTTCCAGGAAGGAAAGGTCAAATTACTGAACGAGTGGCTTATAACATCAAAATCAGATCTAAACGGTAGCTGGTTTTACAGTGACTCGCATAATGACCTTCCCCTATTAAATACCGTCGACAATCCTGTTGCTGTTGATCCTGACGATAAATTGAGAAACGCTGCAGAAAAACAAAAATGGCCTATTATCAGCCTACGCGAATGACAAAGCATTCAAGCCCTGGAACTTATTTTTTCTGAAAATAAAAGACTTGTTGATCGCCATTTTTAGATGATTCAAGCAAACGATTACCAGACTGCTCAGAAAAAACGCCAAAATCTAAATGCGCTGCCGGGTCCGTTGCAATCACTCGAACCACCTCCCCTGAAGACATCGTTATCAACGCCTTTTTTAAACGTAACAGGGGGAGTGGACAATTTAAACCACTGGCATCAACATCATAATCAAAAGCTGGCATATTTCTCTATTTGAAATTAAATAATGCTCTATTATAAACCATAACTATTTCTAAAAGCCTACCAGGTTAACCAATGCAATTTTTTCCTATTTTTTTACAACTCAATCAACAAAAATGTCTTATCGTTGGCGCTGGTGAAATCGCTGCGCGTAAAATTGAAATTTTAGCAAAATCAGGTGCGCAGATAACCGTACTGGCTCCCTCATTCTCAATCCCCGTTCAAACGCTTGAAAAAAAATTAGCCTTAACGCTAATCAAAAAAAAATTTGAAAGCACCGATGCTGAAGGTTATCGTCTGATTGTTTCTGCAACCGATAATCAAACAGTTAATGAACTCGTTTCACAAGCAGCCCATAAACTTAACATCTTAGTTAATGTCGTCGACAACCCAAAATTATGTCAATTTATTTTCCCTGCTATTATTGATCGCTCTCCAATCATTGCCGCTATTTCTTCCGGCGGCACAGCGCCGGTATTAGCACGGCTGCTAAAGACACGCGTAGAAACCCTTATCCCCTCTGGCTATGGCCATCTTGCTAAACTCGCCGGTAATTATCGAGACAAAGTCAAAGCACATATCCTAGACCCACGCCAACGTCGTCTTTTTTGGGAACAGACTTTTCAAGGCTCCATCGCCGAACTTATTTTTGCGGGACAACATGAAAAAGCCGAAAACGCTCTGAATAAGCAAATCATAGCACACAACACCACAACGACAGATGGAGAAATTTATCTGGTCGGCGCCGGCCCAGGTGACCCAGATTTACTCACATTAAAAGCATTAAGACTCATACAGCAAGCCGATATTGTCGTTTACGATCGTCTGGTTTCAGAAGATATCCTTAACCTCATCCGGCGTGATGCACAAAAAATCTATGTCGGCAAAAAACGTGATCAACACACCCTCCCGCAAGAGTCTATTAATCAACTCCTCACAAGACTTGCCCTTGCAGGAAATCGTGTTGTTCGTCTCAAAGGCGGTGATCCTTTTATTTTTGGTCGAGGCGGCGAGGAAATTGAGACGTTAATGGAAAACAACATTAACTTCCAGGTTATTCCCGGTATAACCGCTGCATCCGGTTGTGCCAGCTATGCCGGCATTCCACTGACGCACCGTGAATATGCGCAATCATGCACTTTTGTCACAGGGCACTATAAAGATAATCAAATCAATTTAAATTGGGAGGGCTTAGTTGCTCCAAATCAGACCTTAGTGATTTACATGGGATTACTGGGCTTAAACCATATCTGTGCGTCTCTCATCGAACATGGTTGCTCAAAAGACCTGCCCGCAGCTCTCATACAACAAGGCACAACAAAGCATCAAAAGGTTATTACCGGAACACTTGAATCTTTACCTCATCTCATCCACAAGCAACCAGTTAAGGCGCCCACCTTAATAATCGTTGGCGATGTCGTGCGTTTACACAATAAATTGACTTGGTTTAATCCCAGCGCTTAATTTTTACCTAACTAAATCAACTTTTACCCTAAATACTGACAAAATTATTTGTCTTTTTGTAGTAAATTATCTATCCTATCCTAGTTAAATTTTTAATTAATGACTTAGTCTTTTAAATTAGATTTAGGTCATCTTTCTTTAAATCTATTGAGGTTAGTATGAAAAAATCATTAGTGATGATGGCAGGTGTTGCAACACTTGTATTAAGCAGTCAAACTTTTGCAGCGAGTGACATGGATCTTTGGGTAGGTAGTAAAATATATGATCGGGCATTTGGACGCGGCTGTGCGACTTGTCATGACATTGCGACCAACCCAAATCTAATTAAAAACATTAAAGACGGTTCTTTGTCTTATGATAAATTCAAAGCAACGGTCATTAACGGTAAAAACGCAATGCCTAAAGCAGGCGCGGCTATGGATACTGTTGGTAAGAAAAAAGGTTATACCGGCGATAAAGCAATCAAAGCTGTTTTTGATTATTTAAAAGCGGGTGGCGGAAAAATCAAAAAACCAAAGAAATAATAAAGAACGTCTAAAAAAGCCGGGCATGGTTATATAGACCATGCCCGGCTTTTTTGTACCTGAAATCTAATCTTGGCGCGTTAAAACAAGTTGTAACTTATCGTGATGCTGTAAAACAAACCGTGCTTGCAACCAAACACCCGCCGATGCCACAAACATTAAACCACATGAAACGATTGATAAATAAACCAATAATTTTAAATTTGACAACTCTTTTAATAAAATAGCGGGATGTGCACTGCTCTTCGACACTAAAACAGATTGATCAACGGAACCCACACCCACACTCGGGGTTGAAACTACTCTCAGCGCATCCAGTTCTTTAGTTAAGTCACTCAGGATGACCAACTCTTTACTCGTAACCTTACCGGCATTAATACTCTCTTGCAATTGAACCAACTTAGCCTTTATGGAACCGCTGATCATCGAAACCATCTGACCTTTTAGCATCTCAACATCGGCTGACAAAGCTGGATTAGCGACTATTTTCCCAAGCGAGAGATGATTGGGCACCCCATAACTACTTATGCGGGTAAGCGGACTCTGGGAAAACACCGAATAACCAAAGAGAACCGTAATCATCAGAACCAACAAACCACTCGCCATAATTGCACGGCTTATCCACTGTAAACGCACAAAGGATTGATTATAGGAGCTTATTAACGCCTGCTCGGAATGATTCTGTATATCATATTTCTGCATCAAAAAACTCTCTCTCGACAAGAGTAACCGTGCCAAAAACGATCTAAAAAGGGTTGTTCAGTATACAACCTTAGCCTAGTAATTAAAGTACTTTTTTCCCTCTTTGACCCTAGACCAAATCTATCGCGCAAATAAAGGTAATCGCCAACATACAAAAGCCATTACAAAAGGTGCCATCATCAATTAAAAGCGCCTAAAATGCATTAAAATGACTAACGTCGTTGTTTTTTAGCCGCAATACGCAACCTAAGCGCATTTAATTTAATAAATCCTTCTGCATCTTTTTGATTATAAGCCCCCCCATCATCTTCAAAGGTCGCAATATTTTTATCAAATAAGCTATCCGTCTCTGACATCCGACCCACGACTGAAACACTGCCTTTATACAACTTAACTCTCACTTTACCGTTGACAGTCACCTGTGAGGCATCGATCATGTTCTGCAACAATGCCCGCTCAGGGCTCCACCAATAACCGTTATAAATTAACTTCGCATAACCCGGCATTAATTCATCTTTCAAATGTGCCACTTCCCGATCGAGTGTTATGGACTCAATAGCTCGGTGTGCTTTTAATAAAACCGACCCGCCTGGGGTCTCATAACAACCACGCGATTTCATACCCACGTATCGATTTTCAACAATATCCAGTCGACCAACACCGTGAGCTCCTGCTAATTTATTCAATAACGCTAATACCTCT
>DTSI01000050.1:0-4530 GCA_012965425.1 Methylococcaceae bacterium | reverse complement strand
ATACGACACGTCATCAATACTGGTGACATCGCCATTCATAAAAGTTAAATCAATATAAAGCGGCTGATCAGGTGCATTTTCCGGTGCTACACTCCAACGCCACATATCGTCTTCAGCCTCTGTCCAAGGATCTTCCAAAATCCCTCCCTCATATGAAATATGCAATAAATTAGCATCCATAGAATAAGGGGAAGCATTACCTCGTTTCATTTCTACCGGAATTCTATGTTGTGCCGCATAAGCCAAAAGCTTTTCACGCGAATTTAAATCCCATTCACGCCAAGGTGCAATGATTTTAATATCCGGACGTAACGCATAACATCCTAATTCAAAACGAACCTGATCATTGCCTTTACCCGTCGCTCCGTGTGAAACCGTATCGGCACCGGTTTCATTGGCAATCTCAATCAATCGTTTTGCAATTAAAGGCCGGGCTATTGAGGTTCCTAATAAATACTCACCTTCATAAATAGCATTAGCACGAAACATAGGGAAGACATAATCACGCACAAAATCTTCCTTTAAATCATCAATATAAATTTCTTTAATCCCGAGCGCTTGGGCCTTTTTCCGAGCCGGCTCAACCTCGCCACCTTGCCCCAGATCAGCAGTAAAGGTAACCACCTCGCAATCGTAAGTATCTCTTAACCACTGCAAAATAACGGATGTATCCAGACCGCCTGAATACGCTAAAACAACTTTATTTGTTCCTGAACTCATACAAACACTACCATTGATAATTTAAATAAATTTCTAACATAAGCCTAACCAACTCAAACCCCGTGGTCAGCGTTTTTTAACCAATAAATCCGTTATTGTTCCTTCAATCATTTCAGCTGAAAAACCCAACGTTTCAGAAAGCGTCGGATGCGGATGAACTGTCAAGGCAATATCTTCGGCGCAAGCACCCATTTCCAATGCCAAAACCGCTTCCCCAATCAATTCTCCCGCATTAGTCCCAACAATGCCAGCACCCAGTATCTGCTTGGTATCCTTATCGGTAATTAATTTGGTAAGCCCCTCTTTGCGGCCAAGACTTAAAGAACGACCACTTGCTGCCCAAGGAAATGCCGCCTTATCATAAGCAATACCTTGCGCCTTAGCCTCTATTTCAGTTAGCCCCATCCAAGCAACCTCAGGATCGGTATAAGCAACTGAAGGAATAGTTAATGCTTGCCACTCAACACGTTCACCGGCAATAACTTCCGCCGCTATTTTAGCTTCGTGTACTGCCTTATGCGCCAACATAGGGTTTCCCACCACATCCCCTATTGCAAAAATATGCTCGACATTTGTGCGCATCTGCTTGTCTACTTCAATGAATCCCCGATCAGTAACCGTTATCCCTGCCTTCTCAGCATCGATCAAATGCCCATTAGGCCGGCGCCCTACCGCAACCAAGACCTTATCAAACCGATCACTTTCCACCGTACCTTGCTTGTCAAAACTAACCTTTAAACCATCATTCTGAGAAACAATTTCTGTCACTTTGGTAGAAAGAAAAATATTGTCATATTGTTTTTTAACTTTTTGCGCCAACGGCCGGACTAAATCTTTGTCACACCCGGGTATTAATTGATCCATCATTTCAACGATAGTGATCTGACTGCCTAAAGCATGATAAACCGTGGCCATCTCAAGGCCGATAATCCCCCCACCCACAATCAGTAGCTTAGCGGGAATATCTTTTAATTCCAAAGCACCCGTTGAGTCCATTAAACGCTCATCGTCATTAGGAAATGACGGAATCTTAACCGGTTGAGAACCGACGGCGATAATAACATTGTCAAATTTTACCGTGTGCCCGCCCTCTTCATTTGCAATAATGACTTCATGCGTTCCGGAAAACCGAGCGCTTCCCTGCAATACCGTCACCTTTCTTTGTTTGGCTAGGGCTGACAACCCGGTTGTTAATTGCGAGGTAACACTGTCTTTCCACTTAACTAATTTCTCTCTATCTATCTCAGGGGCCTGAAAAGTAACCCCCAAAGCCCCCATCTCTTTACTCTCACTTAAAATATGAGCAACATGTAGTAATGCTTTTGAAGGAATACAACCCACATTCAAACACACCCCGCCTAATACGGGGTATTTCTCCACTAACGTAACCTGCTTACCCAAGTCAGCAGCCCTGAAAGCAGCAGAATAGCCCCCTGGGCCACCACCAATTACCAAGACTTCCGTGGTGAGTTGATTTTCCTTTACCGACATATTCAGACCCTCTTCAATTTAATTAGCGCTGATATAGTAATAGATTTTAACGCTTCAAGCACGTAATCAAGTCTTAATGAAACTTTAATAAGTGCCAGAAATAATATAGTCACTACCTTAAGGGAGAACCCCTAACGATTGGTTATACAAAGCGACATTCTTTTTATTAATAATTAACTGTTCAGTTACTTTCAATTCAGCCAGTTGCTGACTCAATTGAATACTTTTAAATGCCCGCAAACTCAGTTCCCCAGCGTTATAACTGCTTTCAGCTATTTTCAGGCGGTCACCTTCTAAATGAGCAATCTCCTTCACCATCACCAAAATATCTTTCCCCAAAGTCATTTTCTGTGAAATCTCAAAAACATTTTCATGGAGGTTTCTGATCAAATACATTCTATCAGCGAGCAGTTTATTTATTTCAATATTTTTAACGGCCAAATCTGGCCCATTGTGCACATCACTCCCTAAAGGAATATTTAATTCAATATTAAAACTTTCAGAGTCATTACTTCGGGCATCGCCCCGATCACTATTAACACCTAAAGATAAGCGCGTTTGTCCCGACCCTCGTATCATTAGCGACTGATACTCCGCTTGTTTTCGGGTAATTTTACTATTTATAGATGCTAAAACTGGATGATTAATATTAATTTCACGCAATTCCGTACGATTTTCATCAAAATGACTAGGAACAACGTTAGATTGGGTAATGGTTTGATAACGTTTGATCATCTTATTCAACTCAACCTTAGCCTGTAAGACTGCTGACTTTTTAGTTAACAAGTCACTTTTAATCGGTAATAAATCCAAATGAGATAACTCACCTAATTGAACCGATTGCGTGGCTGTCGCTAAAATGTGCTCGGAAAAATCAACCACTAGCATTGCCTCTTTTAATTTGAATTCAACTAAAGCCAAGTCCCATAAAACGGCTCGAATAAGTCCGGCCATCTGTAACTTAACATGAATGATTTGATCAAAGAGCCCCTGCTCAGCCTTTTCAGCTATCAGTGCTTCAGCATCCTGCTGCCCCCAGTGCCATAACGGCACACTAATACCGCCATCGATATAATGTAAGGTACCACTAGAGGCTTCCTGATACCCCAAGGCAACACTCGCAGCACCGGCCACCCAACTATCACCTCTTTTACGTAACGCATTAGCCTCAGATTCTAACGCCTCTAACCAAAGTTGGTCCGGTGATTTAGCTAACGTATTTTCAACTAATGTTGCCAGCGACAAGCCTTTCTCATAACGCAAGGAAAACGGGCGATTAAAGTCAGACTCAGCCAAACTCACTGTCGAGACTATCGCCAATAAAAACACTCGATTCAAATAGCCTAAACAAAGCATTAGTACCTCACTTAAATACTCGCTAATAGTCTTAACAACACCCTAAGTTCTAATTTCCAACTCATCTTATCAATTTCACGGACAGCAGAAAATAAAAAAGGCTTGCAAGATACCCTGCAAACCTTTTCTCTGTACTAATAAATGGCTCCCCCGGACGGGCTCGAACCGCCGACCTAGTGATTAACAGTCACCCGCTCTACCAACTGAGCTACAGGGGATTAATTTTTTATGGCACGCCCGGAGAGATTCGAACTCCCGACCGCTCGGTTCGTAGCCGAGTACTCTATCCAGCTGAGCTACGGGCGCATAACAACTGGTAATTATCCTTTAATATTACGTTTCAGTCAAACTAAAAGATAAGATAACGCAGATACCAAACGCACATCTTACTTTTTATTAGAACGCTTAAAATAAAGCATAAAATATTATAAATCAGTCAGTTATCTGATTTGTAATCGTTAAATTAAAGGGGTTAATTATTGCCAACACGGACAGAAAATAAATTGCCAAAAAACCACCCAGAAACAACGAGGGGGAATTATACCATGGCAATTTATAAACTCAACCTACGTTTAAAAACACCGCTACTTTATCATTTTTCCATCTGCACTTAGCGCACTTAATACATTAAAAAACCACCCCCACGGCTAAGCTCTAACGAGATGCCATTCCCAAAATCATGTCCCCTACAAAAAAATGCAACCATAAAAAAAAGTCAATAAACCGTTCTTTGTTTTAATGCCCTTTTAACTTAAAAAAACGACTACCGAAAAGCCCAATGCTTTTGCATTTCAATAAACAAAAACGAGGCCGTTCAGGTAATGAGTACCAACCCCATTAACGACTCTATTCCCGTCAAACACCTAATGTCACCCACCACCCCCCGCTGCCAGCCATGGAAAGCGAACGCGAGGGCTGGTAGTCCCCGGTAGGCGTAGGTAATTCTGGATACCCGTCGTGCGT
>DTSI01000049.1:677-13654 GCA_012965425.1 Methylococcaceae bacterium | reverse complement strand
GTGCTGGTGCTGGTGCTGCGGCTGGTGCTGCGGCTGGTGCTGCGGCTGGTGCTGCGGCTGGTGCTGCGGCTGGTGCTTCTGCTGCTGCCGCTGCATGGGTTTCTGGACAATTTCCATCAGGAAAAGCACAATCTGAGGCCGCTGCCGTTTGAACCAATGATGCGGCCATAAATAACCCCAAAACAGTTAATACCTGTGTTGATAATTTCATTCCTACCCTCCCATTATTTTTATTCATTATTGTTTGGTAAAAGTACCTACGTAACTTCTACAATTACAAGCATACACCCTCTTGGGTGATTTTTTAAGCACTTGGTGTAATCTTTCACTCGCTGCCAGCCATGGAGAGCGAATGCGAAGGCTGGTAGTCCGGTAGGCGTCGGTAATTCTGGATACCCGCCGTGCGTAGCGTCAGAGGGAATCTGGAATTACATCCGAACGCTGTCAAATCGTTTGTGGTTGTGTTACGGAGTCTGCATCGAGTTTACCATGATGTGGCGCAGTGACACGAACGCGGGACGAACCGAGGCGCCGTAGGCATTAATTGCCACGTCATTTTTTTATAAAAAAATACCCCCCCTAAATCCTCATTCACCTCCCATCGTTTGCTTTTTCTAGTCAACAACCTCGCCAGACGCTGTCAACATTCCTTGATCAACAATAAAGTTAATCACTGAATCAACCCCGTCTCCAGACTTCAAGTTAGTAAATACAAACGGTTTAGCACCACGCATTCGTTTAGAGTCTGCTTCCATCACCTCTAATGAAGCCCCCACATAAGGTGCTAAATCGGTTTTATTAATGACCAACAAATCTGATTTAGTAATTCCCGGTCCACCTTTACGCGGTATTTTATCTCCGGCTGCAACATCAATAACATAGATGGTTAAATCCGCTAATTCCGGACTAAATGACGCGCTCAAATTATCACCGCCACTTTCAATTAAAATGAAATCCAGATCGGTAAATTCCGTTAACAATTTATCGACTGCTAATAAATTCATTGAGGCATCCTCTCGAATCGCCGTATGTGGACACCCCCCCGTTTCTACACCCACAATCCGTTCTTCAGGGAGTGCCTGACTACGACATAAAAACTGAGCATCTTCTTGGGTATAAATATCGTTTGTCACGACCGCCATATTAAAGCGCCCACGCAACGCCTTACATAAAGCATCTAACAATGCCGTTTTACCCGAACCCACAGGTCCGCCAACACCGACTCTTAAAACTTCATTTTTATTGTTCATCTGACCCTCACGAACGAAATAATCTGGAATACTGGATTTCATGACGACTACTGGCAATCGCCCACAAAGGCATCGACCCCCCTATAGCATTATCATCGATTTCAAATGCCGCCTCGACATAACCCGGTATTGACTGACTTAAGTTAAATAATATGCGTTGCCCGGCTTGTTGACCTAACGGAATCAATTTCATTGCAGCCAACACCTGATTCTCCAGCCACCCCCAGAAATAGCCAGTTACCATTTTATCAGTGCTAATCCCCCAGTTAAACGCAGCTAAACTGTAGGGTGTTACAAAAGCCATTACGGCAGGTTCATTTTGATAAGGCCAGGTCACGTCAAGGCCCTCCAAAACCTTAGCTAAGGCTCGCCCCATACATTGATCTTCATTCTGTAATTCACTCGTTTCCCGGGTCGCTAAAATAAACTGATTCCAAAAAACCAATGCATCCGTATCCCCTGCCTGCCAACTCTGACTCAATCGAATTAAAACCGGCCCCTCTGTTTTTACCAAGGCATGTCTTAACAGTTCCTCAATCCAACCGCTTGCCGTCTCTTCATTCGTTACCCATGCCTCTTCAACAGCCCACTCAAGTCCTTGAGAATAACTGTAGGCGCCCACGGGCAACGACGGACTCACTAACTGAAACAACCGTAACAACGGTAACAACGACTCAGTGCTCATGTGAATGATGCTTAGGCCCATGACTGTGATAAGCGCCTGTTTCCGGTTCAAAAGAAACCGTTTCATGCCGCACCTTTAACCCAAAAGCAGCCACCATTTCATCTAATACATGGTCCTGTTGATAACGCACAAAGCACTCCCCTAACTGCAAAGCGACATGTCGATTACCTAAATGATAACTGGCCTTCATCAGTAGCAACGGCTCTTTTGAATAAGCGGTTGATGTTTTTTCAGGTGCTGAGACCACTAACACGACAAAACCTTGTTCTGTTTTCAACAGATCACCCCCCCGAAGAACCGTACCCCGTGGCAAAAAGACCCCCGCCTCTTCGTTGTTTTCCAAGGTGACAAGCAACCTACTTTTTTGGCGTTGATCATACGGTAAAATAACCGTACTATCGGGTACTTTTCCATCCCGATCAAACGTAATCAATCTACGCATTCACCCTCCTAAAAAAGAAAATAACGCTGCGCCAACGGTAAAACAGACATGGGTTCACAAACCAGCAACTCCCCATCAGCACGCACCTCATAGGTTTGTGGGTCCACTTCAATGTTAGGAAGATAGCTATTGTGTATCAAATCGGCCTTGGTCACCTGCCGGGTTCCTTTAACGATAGCCATCTGGTTTTCTAAACCCAGACGATCACCCACACCGTTATTAAAACCTGCCTGTGACAAGAATGTTAAACAACTCGCCGAGCGTGCTTTACCCAAAGCGCCAAACATGGGACGGTAGTGGACCGGCTGAGGCGTTGGAATAGAAGCGTTCGGGTCACCCATAGGTGCTGCCGAAATGAAGCCCGCCTTAATAATCAAACTGGGCTTAACCCCAAAAAAGGCCGGTTTCCACAACACCAAATCAGCCAACTTACCCCGTTCAATAGAACCCACATGATGACTAATACCGTGCGTTATAGCTGGGTTAATCGTGTATTTAGCAATATATCGCTTAATCCTGTTATTATCATTGGCCGCTGTATCTTCCGCCAAAGCACCCCGCTGCACCTTCATTTTATGTGCGGTTTGCCACGTTCTAGTTATCACCTCGCCCACACGACCCATCGCCTGAGAATCAGAAGCAATCATAGAAAACGCACCTAAATCATGCAAAATATCTTCAGCTGCAATGGTTTCTCGTCGAATACGACTTTCAGCAAAAGCCACATCTTCTGCAATATTAGTGTCTAAATGATGACAAACCATCAGCATGTCCAAATGCTCATCAATCGTATTAACGGTAAAAGGCCGGGTTGGATTCGTTGATGAAGGTAAAATATTAGCCACGCCACAGGCTTTAATAATATCAGGCGCGTGCCCCCCGCCAGCCCCCTCGGTATGGTAGGTATGAATAGCCCTGTCTCCAATGGCCGCTAAGGTATCTTCAACAAAGCCTGATTCATTTAACGTATCGGTATGAATAGCAACCTGAACATCGTATTGTTCGGCGACATTGAGACAATTATCAATGGCCGCTGGCGTCGTGCCCCAATCTTCATGCAATTTTAACCCCATGGCACCGGCTTCAACTTGCTCTGCCAAGGCTCCGGGTAAACTGGCATTGCCTTTACCCAAAAAGCCCAGATTCATCGGTAAATCTTCAGCGGCTTGTAACATCCGTTGGATATTCCAAGGCCCCGGCGTACAGGTCGTTGCATTGGTTCCGGTGGCAGGTCCCGTACCCCCGCCAAGCATTGTCGTCACGCCGGACATCAAGGCTTCTTCAATCTGTTGCGGGCAAATAAAATGAATATGCGCATCGATCCCCCCTGCCGTCACAATTTGGCCTTCACCGGCAATGGCCTCGGTTCCGGGACCTATAATAATATCAACGCCGGCCTGAGTATCCGGATTACCCGCCTTACCAATACCCGCGATCAAGCCATCTTTAATACCGATATCGGCTTTAATAATACCCCAATGATCCACAATCAAGGCATTGGTAATCACCGTATCAACGGCTTCTGCCGCTAAGCACTGGCTTTGCCCCATCCCATCGCGAATAACCTTACCGCCCCCGAACTTAACTTCATCGCCGTAAACCGTACGATCGTCTTCGACTTCAAGAAACAATTCAGTATCCGCTAGCCGGACCTTGTCCCCGGTCGTGGGGCCATACATTTCCGCATAAGCACTCCGATCAATACGACTCATGACAGCTTCCCCATGACCTGTTTATTAAACCCGTAAATTTCCCTCTTCCCCGCATATTCAACCAGCGTGACTGTCCGTACTTGGCCCGGCTCAAAACGCACCGCGGTCCCTGCCGGTATATTAAGTCGAAATCCCTTCGCTTGCTCCCTAGCAAAAGACAAGCCTGAATTAACTTCATAAAAATGATAATGCGAGCCGACCTGAATCGGGCGATCACCGGTATTTGCAACTAAAATTTCAACCTGCCTACGGCCTTGATTTAATTCTATTTCACCCGCAAGCGGAATACATTCACCTGGTATCATAATGACCTCTCAAACAATGGGGTTATGGACAGTCACTAATTTAGTGCCATCGGGAAAAGTTGCTTCAACCTGTACGTCGTGAATCATTTCAGCAATCCCTTCCATCACATCGTCCCGAGATAACAAGGTTCGCCCATAATTCATTAACTCAGCCACGCTTCGACCATCACGCGCACCCTCAACAATGGCCGCACTAATATAAGCCACCGACTCAGGGTAATTTAATTTAACACCCCGATTTTTTCGCCGCTCCGCAACTAAGGCGGCCGTAAATAACATTAATTTATCTTTTTCTCTCGGCGTTAATTCCATAATTCACCTTCCGTCACAAAAAAAATTAAATCTTAATTCAGGTTGACCAAATCCTCGGCAAACAACTCTGCCGTTGATTAAAATCAGGTCGCAATGCTGCCCAGATAGCGGTAAAAACTGTTTTAACAGGCTCTGCCTGTTCCGCTAACAGACGAACAATTAACACCTCATTGCGTAACGTTACACCTGAAAAACGGTGTTCATCAATCATCATCCTGACCTTATCCAAATGCGCTTTAGTTGCCGGATAAACGACCAGAGTCGCTACTAAGGCATGATTGGCTAAACCACTACTCGCCTTGATGGTTTGCTCATTCAGCACCATGCGGTCAATCAATAAGGGTTGGTCATGTTTAAATACTTCAATGGCCACCGTTGCCTGTCCATGGCTAAATCCTTCATGGCAGGCAGGACGTCCTAGACTGACCATTTCCCAGCCAAAAAAACGACTGTTTTCATTAAGTTCCACCCGCGTATTCATTTTAACAACAGCACCGTCAAACATGATGGTTTCCTGAGGCAGATATTCCAACACACTGCCCTCCGCAACCTTTAACAGTACGTGCTGATCGGCTAACTGACCATTACTGCGGTAAAATTTCCCCGCCGCCGGGGTGGTGACTAAAACATCGGTATCAACACAGCAATCAATCGCAATCGTTAACTGATCACCTCCGACCACCCCCCCCGGGGGATGAATGAGATAAATATGACAAACCGGGCCTTCCGGGTAAAAAGGCCGTTGCACCAATAACGGCCCCTGATGAGAACGGTGCGTTAAGTAGGTCTTACCTCCGCGATTCTCAAAAACCAATGACAACGCCCCTTGCCAACGGCCAAAACCGGCGGGCTTCTCAAGCACCTTTTCCAGAGCCACGACCATGATTGTCGTTAACTCACGGCCAATAAATAAAAACCACTACCGAGACTCACCCACGTAGCCAGTTGATAAATCCGTTTTTCAGAGAACAAACCCATAACCGCAGCGCTTATTGAAATCACAAAACTACTCAACAGTAATAACATTAAATAATTCAGGCTATCGATACCGTCAGGTATTTCTGAAACATGAACATAGCCGTGGAAAACACCGAATAAAGCTAACAATGCAAACAATGAGAAACTAAAATAATGATGCGCCATCATGAGCGAATAACCCATGAGAATAACCGATAACGCAATCATGGTTTCTAAAAAGGGAATTTGAATCCCTTCAAAATTCAGCCCTGCACCCACCACCATCATGACTAAAAAAACCAACGGATACACGACAACAGCGTACCCCCCTTTTTTAGCACCTAACAATCCAACACTCACTAAAACCAGTAAATGATCGATACCGGTTAACGGGTGCATTAAACTTTGCCACAGCGTTTCGTTAAACATCCCATCGGTATGGGCTAAAAGTGGCGATGACATAAGCAACAGAATTACAGCGAGGAAATAGTTTGCTTTCATGAGAAGTCTCCTTAATAATTTACACTCTTAAACAGTTAAATAACGTCGTACGATGTCATCATCCAAGCTCTGCATGTCCCCTTGGGCAACCACACGGCCCTTTTCCATAATTCTGAAATGGTCCGCAACCCTGCGGGCAAAATGTAGTTTTTGTTCAACCAATAAGACCGTCAAGCCATGCTCTTGATTAAGCCGCATAATAATCGAACCAATTTCTTTGACAATATTCGGTTGAATACCTTCTGTCGGTTCATCGAGAATTAATAATTTCGGCTCAATCACCAAGGCACGCCCAATCGCTAACTGTTGTTGTTGCCCCCCTGAAAGATCACCGCCCCGACGCTGTAACATTTGCTTCAAAACCGGAAAAATTTCAAATACATTCTCAGGAATTGTTTTCAAACCATCTGCTCTGGCAGTCAGCCCGATTTTCAGGTTTTCTTCAACCGTCAACAACGGAAAAATT
Source organism: Methylococcaceae bacterium (assembly GCA_012965425.1). GTDB lineage: Bacteria > Pseudomonadota > Gammaproteobacteria > Methylococcales > Methylomonadaceae > OPU3-GD-OMZ. The sequence goes on along the minus strand of DTSI01000049.1, from coordinate 7,024 downwards.
TCGCGACCTTGCGGGACAAAACCAATACCCATCGAGGCTCTGGATTCTGCCGGCATTTTAATTAAATCATGGCTCTGAAACTGAATACTACCGGTCGCTACAGGCAAAAGACCCATAAGGCATTGCAATAACGTTGTTTTCCCCACACCGTTTCGACCCATCAGACACGCACACGTCCCTTCGGGAATACTCAAATCTATATCCCACAAGGTATGACTTTGACCGTAAAATTGGTTTAACCCCTTAACCTCAAGCACGCCCTATCCTCCTAAATAAACTTCAATGACACGCGCATCGTTTTGCACACTGGCCATGGTGCCTTCAGCAAGTACCGAACCTTCATGTAAAACGGTCACGGTTCTGGCAATGGAGCGAACAAATTCCATATCATGCTCAACCACAACAATCGAATGTTTACCTTCTAAAGCTAATAGTAAATCCGTGGTCCGCTCAATTTCCTGATGCGTCATCCCTGCAACCGGCTCATCAATCAGTAACACCTTCGGTTGCTGGATTAATAACATACCAATTTCCAGCCATTGTTTTTGACCGTGCGACAATTCCCCTGCCAGCCGATGTCTTTGCTCCATTAAACCAATCATCAAAAAAACTTCATCGATAGCCTCTTTTTCTGACCCGGAGAGTTGTGCAAACAACGTTGGCCAAACTCGTTTATCCGTACTTAACGCCAACTCCAAATTAGCGTAAACAGATAAAGTTTCAAAGACCGTGGGTTTCTGAAATTTACGACCAATCCCAGCCCGTGCGATTGCCGGTTCATCCATTTTCAATAAATCGATGCGTTGACCAAAAAAAACCGATCCGGAATCGGGGCGTGTTTTTCCGGTAATGACATCCATCATGGTTGTTTTACCCGCACCATTAGCCCCGATAATACAGCGCATTTCGCCGTCATTAATATAAAGATTTAAATTATTAAGTGCCTTAAAACCATCAAAGCTAACACTGATGTCTTCCAAATATAAAATAGGTCCATGACGGGTATCTAAGCTGTCATCAAAAACCGGCTCTGGAATCAAAAAGTCATAGACTTTATCCCGACTGGCAAAGGCGCGTGTTTTCTCAATAAAACTCATGACGACAGCGCTTTTTTACGTCGTAACAAACCGACAATTCCATAAGGTAAAAACAGGGTCACTAGAATAAATAACCCCCCTAAGGCAAACAACCAAACTTCCGGTAATGCGGCGGTAAAAAAGGTCTTGCCAAAATTGACTAAAACGGCCCCTAAAATAGCGCCATACAAGGTAAAACGACCACCCACAGCCACCCAAATCACTAACTCAATAGAATTTAAGGGGGCAAATTCACCGGGGTTAATAATGCCCACCTGGGGCACATACAAGGCCCCTGCAATTCCGGCTAAAATTGCTGAAAACACAAACACCCATAACTTAAACAATTCGACTCGATAGCCAATAAAGCGGGTTCTGTTTTCAGCATCTCGTAACGCGACAATCACACGACCCAATTTAGAACTGACAATATAACGACAAGCCAAATAACCACTAATTAACGCGGCAATCGAAAGCATAAAAAGAACAATCCGAGTCAAATCTGACTGCAAACTAAAACCCAGAATTTCTTTAAAATCAGTCAAACCGTTATTACCGCCAAAACCCATTTCATTGCGAAAAAATGCCAAATAAAGCGCATAAGTCATCGCTTGCGTAATGATTGACAAATAAACGCCGGTGACCCGTGAGCGAAACGCTAACCAACCAAAAACAAAAGCCAACAGTCCCGGCACCAACATCACCATAATCATGGCAAACCAAAATTGATCAAAGCCATGCCAATACCACGGCAACTCCGACCAATTCAGAAACACCATAAAGTCCGGCAATAGTGGATTCCCGTATACACCTCTATCGCCGATTTGGCGCATTAAATACATGCCCATGGCGTAACCGCCCAAAGCAAAAAAAGCACAATGTCCCAGTGTTAAAATACCGCAATAGCCCCAAACCAAGTCGACCGCCAAGGCTAACAGTGCAAAGGCCAGATATTTTCCTAATAAGGTCACGGTATAGGTGCTGACATGAAAAAATGACGTTTCAGGAATCCATAGATTACAAATAGGCACCACTACGGCCAAGACCACTAGAACCCCTAAGACCCATTGCCCGCCGGTATCGCCTTGTAATAATTTTGATACGCCCATGATTAGCCCTCAGCCGCCCGACCTTTTTGAGGAAACAAACCCCGGGGTCTTTTTTGAATAAAAATAATGATAAAGACCAACACCAAAATCTTTGCCAACACAGCACCGGCATAAGGCTCGATAAATTTAGTCGCCACGCCTAATGAAAAACCACTGATTAACGTCCCCAGTAAATTTCCAGCGCCGCCAAAAACCACCACCATGAACGAGTCAACTATATAAGACTGCCCTAAATTAGGCCCGACATTGGTCAACTGACTCAAGGCAACGCCGGCAAGCCCTGCAACCCCTGATCCTAAACCAAAGGTCAACGCATCAACCCGCTCGGTTTTGACCCCCATCGCTTTAGCCATGGCACGATTTTGTGACACCGCCCGCACCTCAAGACCCAATCGAGTCCGCTTCAGAATCATTAACAACACGAAAAAGACCAACAAGGTAAAGGCCAGAATATAAAGCCGGTTCAAGGTCAGACTTAACACCGGATTAAAATCGATAGAACCGCTCATCCACTGCGGTGTTGAAACCGACCGGTTTAGCGGCGAGAAGACCGAACGCACTAACTGTTGCAACACTAAACTAATGCCAAATGTTGCCAACAAGGTTTCTAAAGGCCGACCAGTTAAGTGCCGAATTACGCCACGTTCAATTAAAATACCGGACAGCCCTGAAACCATAAAAGCCGCTGGAATAGCGACAAAAAGCGATAGCTCCAACTGTTCCGGCATTAATAGTTGCACCACATAAGTGGTATAAGCCCCGAGCATAATTAACTCACCGTGGGCCATATTAATAACGCCCATCACCCCAAAAGTAATCGCTAAGCCAATGGCAGCCAACACCAAAACCGATCCCAAACTCAAGCCAAAAAATAAGGTCTGAATATTTTCATACCAACTAATTCTGGATTCTATTGCTTTAATCGCCTGTTTAGCCGCTTTTATAACCTTACGGTCTGATTCTAAATAAGCCCCTTGCGCATCGACCACTAAAAGCCCCTTAAGTGTGCTGACATATTCAACGTGCATGGTTTTGGCTAAAACCTTAATAGCAGCGAGTCGCACCGCCCCATCTGTTGCGGTTAGATCTGCATTTGCCACGACCGCTAACATCAACCGTTGAACGTCTTCATCGGCCTCATGTTTCGAAACCTCCCGAAATAAGGCGACCACCGCCGGGGTAATATGCTTACTCATCGTCTTAACCGCCTGAAGCCGCACCGAAACATCGGCAGCCCTTAAATCTCTTTGTGCCAGTGCCCCGCGTATCAGTTGTCGTAAACGGTTATTAATTCGAACTTTTTTAATGCTCTTCTTGGCAACAATACCAAGCAACTGACCGCTCACCGCATCGGTGAGTTGGTACCCTTGGTCAACCACCTCGACAATATAAACGGGATGTGGCGCAGCTTTGCCATAAAACAACCGCGCTTTAAGTAAGGCTTCCAATAGCGGCCGAACCCGGTCATTTTCCAGTTTGACCATAGCCTTAACCGTGGTTTTCTTTTTGCTTAATGATTTAACCGATAATTGACTGACCAATTCCTTAAATGCCCCCGTTTTATCTTTAGGGCCACTCACCGCCGCAGTAGTACTCAAATCATGATTATCTGCCCATGTGATTGGACAAACCCCCAACATCATCGAGATTACTATGGCTCCTATTAACATAACGCTCCATTTTCTAACGGCAAAACCTTATAGCCAGTTGTTACTTCTACCTGATTACCACGGCATATTCAACTGGCAATAACATCTTTACGGGTTAAAAAACATGGGCATCAGAACGATGCCCATGTGACTCACACTGACTTTAGAAATTTTGTCCTGAGCATTTATGGGTTTTGGTGTTGTAATTACCGCAACGCATGTTGGGCCGCCAGTTAGCGACAATATCTTTACTACCCGGTAGATAATCCGTCCAGGCATCGCCCCAAACCAAACCATCGGTTTCCCAAACGGTTTCGAATTGACCGTCTTCTTGGATTTCACCGATCAAGACCGGTTTCGATAAATGGTGGTTACTGTTCATAACCGCCATACCACCGGTTAAATTAGGAAATTTACTGCCCAGCATCGCTTGTTCTACGGCATCAACATCGGTGGTACCGACTTTTTCAACAGCCTTCACCCACATATTAAAACCAATATAATGCGCTTCCATCGGATCATTCGTGACCCGTTTGGGATCTTTAATAAAGGCATGCCACTTTTTAATAAACGCTGTATTTTCAGGCACATCCACACTCATGAAATAATTCCAGGCTGCTAAATGACCCACCAACGGCTTAGTATCCAGCCCTGATAATTCTTCTTCACCCACAGAGAAAGCGATGACAGGAATATCATCAGCAGCGATCCCTTGGTTACCTAATTCCTTATAAAAAGGGACATTCGCATCACCGTTAATGGTTGAGACCACCGCTGTTTTCTTACCCGTCGAGCCAAATTTTTTCACATCGGCAACAATACTTTGCCAATCTGAATGCCCAAACGGCGTGTAATTAATCATGATGTCTTTGTCTGCCACCCCTTTAAGTTTTAAATACGCCTCCAGGATTTTATTGGTGGTCCGGGGGTAGACATAATCCGTCCCTGCCAACACCCAACGTTTAACACCAATATCGTTCATCAAATAATCCACCGCCGGAATCGCTTGTTGGTTCGGCGCGGCGCCGGTATAAAACACATTTTTAGAGGACTCTTCGCCCTCGTACTGCACCGGATAAAACAACAAGCCGTTTAATTCTTCGATGACCGGTAACACCGATTTACGTGAAACCGAAGTCCAGCAACCAAATATCACATCGACCTTATCTTGGGTTAATAATTCACGGGTCTTTTCTGCAAACAACGGCCAGTTCGAGGCTGGATCCACGACCACCGCTTCCAATTTTTTACCCAACAAACCACCCTTGGCATTTTGTTCTTCGATCAACATCAACACCGTATCTTTTAAGGTGGTCTCACTGATTGCCATGGTCCCCGACAATGAATGTAAAACCCCGACCTTGATAGTATCCCCTGCATTGACCCCGGGACTTAACAGGACCCCTGCCGTTAATGCCATCGCCGATAGTGAACGCATGGCTTTATTAAAAAACTTCATGTTCAACCCCCCTTCTCAAAACTTAAAAAACAATAACCCTGACCCACGAGCTATCACAACAAAAGCCAACATCGGCTTACCCCTTGACAACATGCATATATTATGCCGAATCCTATTAAGACCTTGATAAATAAGATTTTATCCTAAACACACTTTTAACTGACAAGCCATTGCCGGGAAAGTTTCGCACCGTATTGAATCATTTAAACAGACCAGAGCACCTAAATAGAACAAACGTAGTAGCAAGCACGGCTTTAGCGCGGCGCTTAACTAAAAACAACGCTTCTATAAGCCCTCTTTAAAAGACCTGCGCCTTATTAGGCAACAAAAGGTTGATTGTTCGACCCATAAATCGATTTCAGGCTCTGAAACAAACGAATAAACATTAGCAACTCAAAAAAATTGAACCAAAATGGTGCCTTTTATGATAAGTGGCTCTATTTTCGGCACCCTCGCTCCTAGTCAGTACACTTTAGTGACCCAACTGACCCACAGCTCACCTTGAACCATTGCCCCCCTGAAGACTTAAAGAAAAAAGATCCAGACATAAAAAAACCCCTGCCAAGACCCTTAGCAGGGGTTTTTAACTAAAGTCCTTATGTCATCAGACTAGATTTGCATTTGAAAACCCAATTTAATGGCATGTACATCATCGCCTGTAGCATCAAGATAATTGAGTCGACCTTTTGAATTTAAATCACCGTATTGATACATCAATGAAACGCGCGCATTATGCCCGTCGATAATATAATTGATTCCGGCTTCATACTCATCACGATCTTGTGAAGAACCACTTTGCTCATCGTTATAGGTATAACGCACATACGGTTGTAATTGACCAATACCGACTTTACCCGGCAATAAATACAGTGCCGTTCCGGTATAAGCATCGCCTTCAAACATCCCTAATTTATCATCGGCCCCAGATGCAACACCACCCAAATCAAAGCGCTTATACTCCCCTTCAATAGTTGCCACCGCACCATTGCCTAGGGTGGTTTCCCCTAATAGGTCCACACTGTAGCCCAAAAAGTCCCCCGATGGTTGTACCACG
>DTSI01000049.1:0-655 GCA_012965425.1 Methylococcaceae bacterium | reverse complement strand
CCCAACGCATTTTCTTCCCACTGTGCTGCAAACCCCACAGTTAAGATATCACCGCCCTTACCGTAGTAGGTACTGCTGGTGTAGTAACCCGGGTTCTTTTCGACATCGAGAAAATTGTAACTGATCCGTCCGGCATAAAGCAGGTTGTCATCCGCATCAGGACCGCCGACTCTGCCATTAAAAACACCGATCACATAAGTCAGCTTTTTATCGGCGGTCAACGCCCCCCAGATATTAATCCCGTCATCCCGGCCGTATTTACCGGCAGTATAACTACCCTGATCATTCATATAAAACGGCGTTTTATTAAATTCGTAAGTACTGTGGTAATAAGGACCGTTGAGTTCGGCACGGTCGGAAGGAACCAATTGGCGCCCAACCCAGATATTCACTAGGTCATTAAATTCAAACTTAGCAATCGCGTCTAAGACAAAAAAGTCATTGGCCGAATTACTCATGATTGACTCAGTATTAAATTCAAACTTAATGTTTTCATGAAGTTGACCGTTTAAATAAATCCGCGCATTGTCCAAGGCAAAGTCATTCGACCAATCATCCCCTGCCGGCGCCTTATCTTCCACCGCTGAAAAACTGGAACGAATGCCTGCGCCAATACTAATCCATTTGGTATCGTCTATTTTAAAGGTGGCTCCGG
>DTSI01000048.1:18592-36271 GCA_012965425.1 Methylococcaceae bacterium | reverse complement strand
AGGTAATATTCGTGATCATAACCCCATCAAAACAGACCCCTGCCACCCGTTTTTGTTGTAATCCATGCGATGAAACTTCCATCGCAACATGACGCACGCCCTGCTCCTGAAACTGGGCCAAAATTCTTTGCAACTCAATTGCGTCAGGCGTTGTGTTTTTAGTCACCGCCAAGTTATTCCCCGCACCCCACCCCAAGGTTCCTATCGAACTACTGTCTGGTAGACATTGTTGTAAGAATTGCACGCACGAGGTTTTTCCATTAGTCCCCGTAACACCAATCACACAGCACTTACTCGATGGTTCACCATAAAAACGTGCGGCAATAGAACCCATTTTCTCACTCAATTGCGGTATCTCAATTAGAACTTTTGGAGCCATTGACTTATCACAAAAACCAGTTGTATCTAGGGGGTCATAAACAATAGCAATAGCGCCCTTATTAAATGCATCTACCGCAAAGTTCAAGCCATGAGTATTAACCCCCGACACGGCAAAAAACAAATCACCGGACGTAACTTCCCGGCTGTCTAGCGACAACCCAGTAACCTGTCGATCACACGTTATTACGGCCAAACCAACCAATAAATCTGACAACCAAAAACCTAATGCTCCTTTGCGATTCGCCATCATGGCCTATAACCTTGAACGGCCAATACGAGTGGTTTTTTTTGATCCCGCTGAAAAGAAGGATCCACACCCAATATACGCATACTTCGGCTCATAACCTTCGAAAATACCGGCCCCGCAACCGCCCCCCCATAATAACCACCGACCGTTGGTTCATCAATTAATACCGCCATGACTAAGCGTGGGTCTTGCGCCGGAATCATACCTACAAAAAGAGATAAATACTGCTCGTTAGAATAACGACCATTGATAATCTTTTTAACGGTTCCTGTCTTACCGGCGACTGAATAACCCGCAACTCGTGCCTTATAAGCGGTACCATCCTTTTCTACGACATGCTCCAGCATAGCTCGAATATTACTTGCTGTTTTAGGTGTAAATACGCGCTGTGAATCTTCGTCATAGTCACGTTTAAAAAGCGTCACCGAATGTAATAAGCCATCATCTGCTAACGCTGTGTAAGCTCTTGCCAATTGTATAACTGACATAGAAACACCGTAACCAAAAGATAACGTGGCTTGTTCAAAATCATCCATATACTGATAATCAATCAAGGTCCCACTCGCCTCGCCTGGAAACCCCACACCGGCAGATTGTCCCATTCCTAAGCGGTTATAAAAACCCCACATTTCTTCTGCTGGCATTTCATTAGCAATCTTACTAACCGCAACATTGCTGGACTTTTTTAAAATATCTGTTAGCCCAAGAACACCATAGTTGCGAAAATCACGCACTACATTTCTACCAATACGATAAAAACCCGGGGATGTATCCACGACATCATTAGCGCTGACATAACCCCCATCCAATGCACTCGCAATCACGAATGGCTTTACTGTTGACCCAGGCTCAAAAACATCAGTCATTGCACGATTACGATAGCGATATCCTTGTAAGTCACCTCTATCATTGGGGTTAAAACTCGGCTGATTAACTACGGCTAAAACCTCTCCTGTTTTAGCATCTAACATCACTAATGATCCAGAACTGGCTTGGTGTGATTTTACTGCTAACTTAAGTTCCCGATACGCTAAATATTGAAGACGACTATCTATGCTTATTTGCAGATCTCTCCCTGGTACCGGACTGCTTATTTCTTCGATATCCGCAATGATATTTTTCTTACCATCGCGCATGACTCGTTTCTTACCCTGTACCCCCCTCAACACATCATCAAAGGCTAATTCAAGCCCTTCTTGACCAGCATCATCAATATTAGTAAAACCCAATAGATGACCTGTTATTTCACCTGAAGGATAAAACCGTTTGAATTCCCGATCTAAATGCACCCCAGTTATCTTCAAGGCTTTTACTTGCGCAGCGACAACAGGGCTGACATGCCTTTTTAAAAAAACAAAATGTTTATCGGCATTTTTCTCAATAATTTTTGTGAACTTTCCGTGAGGCATCTTAAGAAGATTTTCAAGACCGGTAATGTGTTGTGAAGCAACATCACTGACTTGCTTTGGATTTACCCAAACAGATTTCACAGGTGTGCTTATCGCAAGAGGCTCTCCATTCCTATCAACAATCTTTCCTCTATACGCTGAAACATTCACATCAACAATATGTCTGATATCACCCTGATGCTTTAAAAAATCTTTTTCTAACACCTGAAGAAAAATTGCTTTGCCAAGTAGCATTAACATCCCACAAAACATGACCGTACAAAGAAACTGTCGTCTTTGTTCAGACCCTGTTTTACGCTCTGTTTTTTGATAGCTTGAAATCATTACTGTTTTATATAAATAATCTCATTATATTTTGGCGTCACAAGATTCAACCTTGAATACGCCTGACCTTCAATACGACTGTGTTCCGATAATGTCATTAATTCTAATTGCAACTGCCCCCACTCTGTTTCATACCGATCCAGACTAACTTTGAGACGCTGCATTTCAATAAATAACGTTCGCGCCTGATATTGGTTATAAACAACACCTACAGCTGACCCTAGAAACACAACGATTAACAAAACCCTTGTTAAAATCATGTTCTCACCCTAACCGCTCAGCCATACGTAATACTGCACTTCTTGAGCGAGGGTTTCGCATCACTTCCTCATCACTCGCTTTAATAGCTTTACTGACTTTCTTAAACGCTATTTGACTACTGTCAACCTCTAGAAGTCTTCGTGACAAAGGCGTATATTTTCCTCGGGACTGATCACGAATAAAGCGCTTTACAATTCTATCTTCCAACGAATGGAATGAAATAACCATTAAAATGCCACCCGGTTTCAACACATCAATTGATTGTTGAAGCACCTGCTTTAACTGCTCTAACTCCTGATTTATTTCGATCCTGATTGCTTGAAAACTACGTGTGGCTGGATGTTTATGTTTTTCCCTCACAGGAATAGCCGTCTCAATCAAGTTGGCTAATTGCCGGGTTGTCTGTAACGGCTCAACACTCCGCTCCTTAATAATCGCTGTTGCAATTCTTCGTGCAAACCGCTCTTCACCATAACCCCTAAGTACAGAAATCAATGTCTTTTCATCAACGACTGCCAACCACTCGGCTGCGCTAATCCCCACACTCGTATCCATACGCATATCCAAAGGGCCATCCCTCATAAAGCTAAAGCCACGAGAAGAGTCATCCAACTGTGGTGATGACATACCGAGATCTAACAGCATTCCATCGACCTGTCGCTCCCAGCCTTGCACAGAAACTGATTGTTCCAACAATGAAAAGCCCTGATGATGCAAACTAAAGCGATGATCTAACAATAACTGTTGTGCATTCTCCGAAGCGATTGCCATCGGATCTCTATCCAGCGCAAGTAAACCCCCGTTGTCACCTAACGCTGCTAAAATGCGTTGACTGTGCCCACCTCGACCAAAAGTACAATCTAAGTATTTACCATCCTTCTTAATGTTAAGGCCCTGTATACACTCTTCAAGCATCACCGGTAAATGTTCAGCCACGCCAACACCCGCCCTTATTAAATTAAAAAGAAATTGATGCCAGTTCTTCCGTGGCATTGTCCTCATCACTTAACAGCCATTCACTTTCCTTGGCTGCCCAAATCGACTCATTCCAAATTTCAAATTTATTTAATTGCCCCAATAGAACAACTTGCTTTTCTAATTTCGCAAAACTTCTTAAATTTTCTGATAACAAAAGTCGCCCCTGACCATCCATTTCACATTCAGTCGCATAACCAATAACAAAGCGCCTCAATCTTCCAGCCATTTTATTTAATGTTGGTAATTTACTGATTTTTTCTTCCAAAGACTCCCATTCAGGGAGCGGATAAAGCCATAAACATCCCGTTTCACCCGAACCTGTTTCATCGACAGCAACCGTTACTACCAGTTGGCCTGAACAACAATCAGAAAGTTCTGCACGATAACGCGTCGGGATTGCTAATCGTCCCTTCGCATCCATACTGATTGAACTAACACCTCGAAACAAAAAACACCCCAAATTATCCTAAAAAAACCACTATTTACCACTTCTACCCACTTAACGGGCACTATAGGACTCTCATTTGAGATAGTCAAGTGTGTTAATAGGTTTTTTTCCTTTAGTGACAATGACTTAGCTTACCTGTTGCCACAATTATTTTAAAACAAGCAGAAGGGCCCAGAAAAAACAGATGTTTTTTTATAGGACTATACAAAAAAGTTAATGTTAAATCGAGGAATGTGCTTTGAAACTCAAAGGCTCAGGGCGTTTAACACGACTCGTTAAACACAGCCTTTAAGCTTTAATTTTTAGTCTAAATTTTGGACTTAAAACTGCTGGAAAAAAAGAACTGCGCAGTTCAAAGGGACGAAATTAAAAAAGAGCCGGCCTATAAGCCGGGTTCTGTCTAGAACAGTCATTCATCTAGGCAACAAGTCACCTCATTGCTCAAGCAATCTACCCAAGAATCATGCGGGCCGCATGTCTGACAGAAGTCAATATTCTTCTATTTGATCTTGCTCCGGGATGGGGTTTACCCTGCCATCGCTGTTACCAGCAATGCGGTGCGCTCTTACCACACCATTTCACCCTTACCTCATGTAAACATTAAGGCGGTATATTTTCTGTGGCACTTTCCGTAGACTTGCGTCCCCCAGGTGTTACCTGGCACCCTGCCCTTTGGAGCCCGGACTTTCCTCTACCTCCTTAAATTAAGGAAATAGCGACTGCTCAGCCGGCTCATCAGGTAACTATACCATAATTGACTCTTATTTTTATCGCCTAAAAGCCTCACTATAAAGAAAAAATTACTCGTTCTTTGTCTGCGTAATCCGCAAAGCCTCACGATACAGCAACTTCTTGCTGGCTGCTGTTATTTCCACAGCCAAAGCCACTGCTTCTTTCACCGTTTGTTTTTTCAACAAAACAGTCAGAACCCGCAGTTGCTCCGCCGATATTTCACTTACCTTCTTCACAGTACAACCTTCCACGATAACAACAAATTCGCCTTTACGCATATTCTCATCATTTTCAACTAAACGTAACACCTCATGAATCGGTGCGTAAACAATAGTTTCATAAATTTTAGTCATTTCTCGCGCTATCGCTATTTTTCTCTCGGTTGGGAAAATAGTGGCTAAATCTTGCAAGCAAGCTAAAATACGGTGACTGGATTCATAAAAAATCCAAGTATTACTATCATTCAATTTTTCAGTAAATAAAGCTCTTCGAGACGCTGCCGTCCGCCCTAAAAAACCTTCAAAACTAAAACGACTCACGGCTACACCGGAAACCGACAATGCCGCCACCAAAGCACAAGCCCCCGGGACAGGCGACACAACAATACCCGCCTCTTTAGCCAACCGCACGAGTGGTAAACCAGGATCACTAATCAACGGCGTACCGGCATCAGAAATAAGCGCAATACTCATCCCAGAACTTAACTGCTTAACTAACGCAGGCGCCTTAAATTCTTCATTGTGATCATGCACTGAAATCAATTTATTCTGTATCCCATAATGTTGCATCAACAACCGGGCTCGTCGCGTATCCTCCGCAGCAATACAATCAACTGAACGCAATACTTCAACAGCTCGGTAACTAAAATCCGCTAAATTACCTATTGGTGTCGCAACAATATATAGTCTATTATCCAAGCTAGCCACTCAACCCTCTTTTAAGCCAAACATCCAATGAAATACCTCACCCTCTGTTTTTTTACTGCAATTCTTATGAGCCTGATAACCGGTTGCAGTAAAAACATACACAAAAATAATTTAACCACCCAGAAAACTGAAACCGCAGAACACTTAGTTAACCACGGTCAATTCCAGGCGGCTGCAAAAATCTATCAAAAATTAGCTGAGAAAAGAAGCCCTCTACAAGACCTTTTCCGTTTTAAAACAATTAACGCTTTAGTTAAAGCAAACGACTTTTCAAGCACCTTAATTTACGCAAAAAATATCAACCCAGAGTATCTTAATCAAGGCCAGCGTTTATATCTTAATTTTCTTTTTGCACAAATAAATTTACATTACCATGCAGCCGAAAATGCACTCAAACAACTGTCACGACTATCGCCCCAACAACTTACCCCTGAAGACCGAATAATCTACCAACGCTGCTTAGCACAGGGCTATACACTCACCGGCCAACGCGTCAAAAGCGTACGCGCCCAACTCGCACTCATTCCACTACTTTCGGCGACCGACCAACGACTAACCCTCTCCATTATCATGGAAACCCTGCAACACCTACCCCGTGAAGAACTAGACCGTCTCGAATCAAGTAATCTTAGCGACTGGGTCTCACTCACTAAAATATTACGTAAAACTATTCGAAGAACACCCAGTTCAGAGCAAGAAATCACACACTGGTTAGAACAACATCCACAACTACCCATCACCCAGGAACTGCTTAATACCTACTTAAACCATGGCATGAACCCTATACCCCCTACACATTCGATTGCATTAATACTTCCCAATAGCGGCCCCCACAGCCAACAAGCGAATGCTATCAAAGCAGGATTCCTCGCCGCCTACTATTATAACAACACTGCTGACCGAGCCGTTATACAGTTTTACGACAGCGCAGAGAACGATTCCAGACAACTTTACCAACAAGCTGTTAATAACGGCGCAGACCTCATTATTGGCCCCCTAGAAAAACAAAATATTTTACAACTCACCAAAATAAAAACGTTAAAAGTACCCGTCTTGGCACTTAATCAAATTGATAATCTCGCTAAGAAAAATCTCTACCAATTAAGCCTCTCCCCGGTAGATGATATTTTTCAATTAACCATGAAGGCCACCCAACAAGGTCACAACCGCATATTATTGTTACATCCGGATACCGCTACCGGGAATAGACTCGGACACTATTTAGAATATTTCTGGCCTAAACAAGGACGACTCATTATCGATAGCCAAGCCTATTCCCCTGAAAAAAATGATTTTTCTACCCCCATACAACGCTTACTCAACCTTAACGAAAGTAACTCACGCATAAGAAAACTTAAAACATTTATTCCTGACCTAAAGGCGGTCGCCAGAAGACGACAGGATATCGATGCCATTTTTCTCATCGGACAACCTCGCTCTGCACGATTATTAAAACCTCAATTACAATTCTACCGAGCCGAAAAGCTACCGATTTACGCGACTTCACAAATCTACTCTGGTCTGCCTAACCCTCTGCAAGACAGTGATCTGGATGCAATCACTTTTTGCGATATTCCCTGGCTGTTCAAGCAAACTTATGCTGGCCCTTTAAGTCTTGAAAACTTAAAACCCTCGTGGCAACAATTCCCACAATCTTATCTTCGACTCATCGCCTTAGGGATTGATGCTCACCAACTCATTCCACATTTAAACAATCTACAAAATATTCTTTTCAAAGGAGCAACGGGGCATTTACTCTTGGCCAAAAACAATCACATCAGCCGCCAGCTCGTCTGTGCAAAATTCAAGGCAGGAAAACCCAAACTGTTAGGCTTTACTCCTCATCAAGCCGTGTATCCAGCAGGCAAAAATTTTTAACCCACCATGACCAAAGAAACCCCTCCCCCAAAAATATCAATGGGCGCTATTGCCGAAGGAATTGCCCATAATTTCCTAATCACAAAAGGACTATCCCCTATCGCCCGAAATTACCGCACTCGCTTTGGCGAAATAGATTTAATTATGAACGACAATAAAACATTAGTTTTCATTGAAGTCCGTTATCGTTCATATGATCACTTCGGCTCAGCGGCTGAAAGCATCACCAAAAAAAAACAAAACCGTATCATTCAAACCGCACAACATTTTATAATGTCACGTCAAGTAACCGCGGCCATCAGGTTTGATGTAGTCGCAGTAGAACCAGACACATCAAAAAAAGTTACATGTAACTGGATAAAAAATGTTTTTCAAGACTGTTTATAAAACCCAATGACAATGCAAGATCGGATCAATCAACACTTTACTGCCAGTATCGAAACAAAACAGGCCACAGCCGCTTTACTGAGTCAAGACATCTGTGCCGCAGCACAAATATTGGTCGCCGCCCTGCTCGAAGGCAAAAAAATATTAACGTGCGGGAATGGTGGCTCAGCGGCCGATGCCCAGCATTTCTCCTCTGAATTACTTAATCGTTTTGAACGAGAACGCCCGCCATTACCCGCTATCGCACTGACAACGGACAGTTCAACACTCACATCTATTGCTAATGACTATCATTACAATCAAGTTTTTGCAAAACAACTCCGGGCTTTAGGGCAATCAGGCGATGTACTTGTCGCCTACACGACCAGTGGTAACTCAGAATCGATCATTCATGCTATTAATACCGCACATGACAAAAAAATCACCACCATTGCATTAACCGGAAAAGAAGGGGGTGCAGTTGCTGACTTACTACTTGAGAGTGACATTGAAATCAGGGTTCCGTCACAATCAACGGCCCGCATTCAAGAAACCCATTTATTAATCACACACTGCCTCTGTGATCTGATCGACCATCAATTATTCGGTGACTAAATTATGACTATATTTCGCATTTACCTACTCTGCACCCTCAGTCTATTAACCGGCTGCAGCCAACTGGGCACGTTTGCATCGGAAATCTCTGGACTTTCTCTACTCCATGACCGACGACACAGTGACACAATCATAAATGATGAGATTATTGAACAAAGAGCCATGATGGATTTATTAAGCAATGAACCCCTCTTTGTTCATACTCACATTAATGTCACTGCTTATAACGGTGCCATCCTGGTTACCGGCGAATCACCAACGCTCAACTTACATAAAAAAGCTATTGCAATTTTACGGATCATCCCCGGCGTTAAATTTGTTCACGATCATCTCAGAACAACTCAGCCCAGTTCATTTTACACCCGCAACCGAGACACTTTTATTACTGCTAAAGTCAAATTAGACCTAGCCAACATCAACTATATTCCTGGTTTTGATGCAACCCGCGTAAAGGTTATCACTGAAAACGCTACTGTTTATCTAATGGGCTTAGTCCGAAAATCCGAAGCTAAAGCCGTAATCAACCGAGCCAATAAAATATCAGGGGTCAATGAAGTTATTCAGGCATTTGAATATATAGATTAATCTATAAAAAATTATCCTTACCACACTTAAATATCAACAACAGATATACGCATTGAAAGATCAATCGCCGAAATGTTTTTTGTTAATGCACCCACTGAAATAAAATCAACGCCCGTCCGTGCGACGGCATAAAGGGTCTCCAACGTAACATCACCCGACGCTTCCAATGGTATTCTGCCCGCAACCCACGCTACTGCCTCACGCATTTCCTCAAGAGAGAAATTATCCAGCATAATCCGGTCTGGATGCGCTGCCACAGCTTCTCTCAGCTCACTCTGATTTTCCACTTCCACTTCAACGACAACTGAACTAATTAACCGGGCCCTAGATACCGCTGCTGAAATTGATCCTGCCGCAATAATATGATTCTCTTTAATTAATATTCCATCATACAAACCCACTCGATGATTCAAACAGCCCCCACACTTGACGGCATATTTTTGTGCCAAACGAAGCCCGGGCAAGGTCTTACGCGTATCAAGAATCTGACAATTTGTCCCGACGACTGCACGGGAATATTGCCAAGATTCAGTGGCCACCGCAGATAATGTCTGCAATACATTAAGCGCAGTACGCTCCCCTGTTAGCAATCCGCGCGCACCCCCTGAAAGTGTACACAATTGAATACCAGCATCAACCCACTCACCTTCCTCAACCAACCATACGATTTCAACATGCTCATCTAAAGATCTAAAAACTGCGTTAAACCACGCCTGCCCACAAACAATCATTTTTTGTCGAGTAATAACCGTTGCGTCAGCCTGAGACTTTTCTGGAATAATCAGCGCCGTTAAATCTCCAGAGCCTATATCTTCACGTAAGAACACGTCAACTTGCTCTTCAATGCTCACCATTATCTATACTTCCTCATCAATAGAAACTTCTTCAGAAAAACGTTAAACACAGCACCTTGACAGTTTACTATCACTTTCTATCTAATAACCCACAGGTTACTAATCACTTTAACAAATTTAAAATCATGCAAATAATCCAGCACTGGTTAAGTCAGGCAATCCACTGCCCTTCTCCTAATTTTGATGAACGCCCCGATCAGTCTGACATTTCACTCATTGTCATTCATTGCATCAGCCTGCCCGCTGGGCAATATAACAATAATAATATTGACCTTTTCTTTAGAAACAAATTGCTGACCCAAGCAGATCCGTCCTTTCAACATATTGCCAAAATGAAAGTTTCTGCCCACCTCCTTATCCGAAGAAACGGAAACATAACACAATACGTCCCTTTCAATATGCGCGCTTGGCACGCGGGACAATCACTTTATCAAGGTCGAAGTCAATGTAATGATTTCTCAATCGGAATTGAGATGGAAGGCACCGATGATTCACCCTACCAAGAAGACCAATACCTTTCACTAGCGCACGTTATAAAACACTTAATCTCTCATTATCCCAAACTAACAACAGAACAAATAACCGGACACAGCACTATTGCTCCCGACAGAAAAAGCGACCCGGGTCGCTACTTTAACTGGGAAAAAATACACCACCTGCTCAAAACCCGTTAACCCGATTATCAATCGGTTACTTTTAATGAAAAAGAATCTAATAGCATCAAACCAACCCCCACAGTAATGGCACAATCAGCAATATTAAAAACAGGCCAATGCCATGTCTGATAATAAAGATCGACAAAATCAATCACATAACCCAAAACAACACGATCAATCAAATTCCCTATAGCCCCACCTAAAACCAAAGATAAAGCAACTGCCATCAACCATTCATGTGGCTTCAACCTAATTAGCCAAACAACCAAAACAATACTAATAACAACGGCAAACAGGGCAAAAAACCACCGCTGCCACCCGCCCGCTTGACTGAGAAAACTAAATGCTGCGCCGGTATTGTGCACATAGGTAAAATTAACAAACGGCATAACCGCAATCGTCTGGTACAGTTCCATTGTTGCAAGCACTGCGAATTTAGTGACTTGATCAAACACGACCATGACTACAGACAACCATAACCAACGAGCCATCGACTTATTCACTTTATACAAACACCCGCGCCTCACCCTCAGCACAAACGTTTTCAATACAGCGACCACACAATTCTGGATGAGAATCATCTTGCCCTATATCTTCTGAGTGATGCCAACAGCGCACACATTTTTCATGTGAAGAGACGACTAACTTGAGCTTTACCCCTGAGATTTCCGTATTAATCACATCCTCAGTACATTCTGTTATATTGCTAACTCTCGTTGCCGAGGTAATAAAAACAAAACGCAACTCAGAACCCAACCGTTGTAACAATTCTTCTATCTCATTCGAACAAAACAGTTCTACCTCAGCATTTAATGAAGCGCCAATGTCACCGGACCGTCTTAAAGCCTCAAGCTCTTTACTGACGGCTTCACGAATAGTGATAATTTGCCCCCAATCTTGCCGGCTAAATAGATCACCCTCAGTTAATTGAAATAAGCCGTCATACCAAGTCTCTAGAAAAACACTGTCTGATCGCTCCCCAGGTAAATACGACCAGATCTCGTCTGCGGTATAACAGGTAATTGGTGCCAACCATCGCGTCAACGCCTCAGCAACATGATACATTGCCGTCTGTCCAGATCGTCGCGCCAAGCTACCTTCTTTCATAGTATATTGTCGGTCCTTAATAATATCCAAATAAAAACCGCCTAAATCAATTGCACAAAAATGATGCACCTTCTGGTAAACCTGCA
Source organism: Methylococcaceae bacterium (assembly GCA_012965425.1). GTDB lineage: Bacteria > Pseudomonadota > Gammaproteobacteria > Methylococcales > Methylomonadaceae > OPU3-GD-OMZ. Next base: position 24,418 of record DTSI01000048.1, on the reverse strand, counting down.
AAAATTCATAGTCGTCATAAGCGGCTATCACTTGCTGTTGCAATTCATAAGCACGATCAACGACCCATTTGTCCAAATACAATAAGTCATCGGGCGCAACACAATCAGAGGCAGGATCAAAACCATCTAAATTAGACAATAAAAAACGGGCCGTATTTCGTAATCTGCGATACACATCTGAAGTACGCTTAAGAATCTCATCAGAAACCGACATTTCACCCCGGTAATCAGTTGCAGCAACCCATAAACGCAAAACATCGGCACCTAAGGTTTTCATAATTGTTTGCGGTGCGACCACATTACCTTTTGATTTAGACATCTTTCGACCTTCAGCATCAACAACAAAACCATGCGTTAATACGGCCTTGTAAGGCGCCTCACCATTCAACGCAATAGCTGTCAACAAAGACGACTGAAACCATCCACGGTGCTGATCCGAACCCTCTAAGTACAGGTCTGCAGGGAAATGTAAATTAGCTCTTTCCTGAAGCACACTCGCATGCGTCACACCGGAATCAAACCAAACATCCAAGGTATCCGACATTTTTTCATAATGTTCTGCATCTACTCCGAGAAACTCTTTCACATCTAAGTCAAACCACGCTTCAATGCCTTTAGCTTCAATACGTTTTGCAATTGCTTCAATCAGCGTTTCTGTTTCAGGATGCAATTCACGAGTGACCTTATGAACAAATAAAGCGATAGGAACGCCCCAATTTCGTTGCCTTGAAATACACCAGTCAGGTCGACCTTCAACCATACCTTGAATTCTGACCTTGCCCCATTCAGGAATCCACTGAACATTCTCAATCGCAGCCAAAGCCATCTTACGAAGATTCGCCTGATCCATTGCAATAAACCATTGCGGCGTAGCTCTAAAAATAATGGGAGTTTTATGACGCCAGCAATGTGGGTAACTATGCTCAAGAGTGGCTTCATACGCCAATTTACCGCGCGCTTTAAGCACTGTTAACACATGAGCATTCGCTTTAAAGACATGTTCACCGGCAAAAAACTCTGTCCCCGGCAAAAAGACACCATTATCGGCCACGGGATTATCTACGGGTAAACCATATTTCAGACCCACCAGATAATCATCCTGCCCATGACCGGGTGCTGTATGCACCGCTCCAGTCCCGGCTTCCGTTGTCACATGATCCCCTAAAATAACCGGCACCTGACGATCATAAAAAGGATGCTGTAAAAACAAATTCTCAAAAACCTGACCGACGCAGACCGTCACTACAGTATGTTGCTCGATACCATACCTTGCAATAACATCTTCTAATAGTGCCCGTGCCACAACTAAACGTTCTGAACGCCCTGCTATGACATACTGAACAACAGCATATTCTAATTCCGGATGAAGTGCGACCGCCTGATTTGCAGGCAGTGTCCACGGCGTCGTTGTCCAAATTACAAAAGAAATAGGACCATCACCTTGGTTCTCTACAGGCTCACATCGATCCCAAAAACTGTGCTCATCAACAACCTGAAATTTAACATCAATCGCCGGCGACTGCTTATCTTCATATTCCACTTCTGCCTCAGCTAAAGCGGACCCACAATCGGTACACCAGTGCACAGGCTTAGCACCTTGTTGTAAGTGGCCTCGACTGGCAATTTTACCTAAGGATCGTACAATATTCGCTTCAACGTGATAATCCATCGTTAAATACGGTGTTTCCCACTCACCAAAAACCCCTAACCGAATAAATTCATCTCGCTGCATAGCGACTTGCTTGCCCGCATAATCACGGCACAATTCACGAAACTTCGCAGCACTAATTTTATCGCCCGCTTTCCCTGATTTCTTCTCAACCATTAACTCAATAGGCAATCCATGGCAATCCCACCCGGGAATATAATGCGCATCAAAACCACTGAGTGTTTTTGACTTCACAATCATATCCTTCAACACCTTATTAACCGCATGGCCTATATGAATAGCACCGTTTGCATACGGAGGGCCATCATGCAGAATAAACTTTTCCCGTCCATCATATGCCGCTCTTATCGCCTGATATAAAGACGACTTTTGCCAATGATTTAAACGCTCCGGTTCTCTTTGCGCCAAATTAGCCTTCATTGGGAAAGCTGTTTTAGGTAAATTCAGTGTCTTTTTATATTCCATGGTCCTATCGTCTTTAATAGTCTAAGCTACCTTTCGCAACAGTTATATCTTCTCTAATCTGAAGCTTAAGTTCTTCTAGAGACTGAAAGTGTTTTTCATCTCTAATCTTCTTCTTAAAATGTACTTCTACGTAACGCCCGTATATATCCTCATCGAAATCAAACAGATGAACTTCCAACAAAAGTCCTCTGCCACTTACGGTTGGCCGGCTACCCACATTAGCAACACCACAGACCGCTTGCCCACCCAAGCCTGTCAAGGTAATAACGAACACACCAACAAGCGGAGGGTTTTTCCTAAACATCTCAATATTAGCCGTTGGGAAACCTAAGGTACGCCCTCGCTTGTCTCCGTGAACCACACGCCCACAGACAGAAAAAGAACGCCCCAAAAACAATGCCGCACTGCCAAGGTCTCCTTTTGCTAAAGCATCACGGATTAACGTGCTACTCACTCTTTTACCCTTTATTAAGAAAGGCTGAGTGTCACAAACATCAAAACCCATTTCCTTACCGCAGGCTTTCAACAATGAGAAAGTCCCGCGTCTTGCTTTACCAAAATGAAAATCATCGCCTACTACCAAGTATTTAACATTCAAACTATTACATAGCACTTCTTGAATAAAATACTCAGGCTCCCAGTCAGCTAAAATACGGCTAAAACGAAGAACGTATACTTCGTCAACAGGCAACCGTTTTAACTGCAGTATTTTCTCACGCAATCGCGTTATTCGTGCGGGCCCGTTATCACCTTGAAAATACTCCAGTGGCTGCGGCTCAAATAGCATAATAACGACGGGTAACCCTGCCCTTGCACCCTCTCGAGCTAATCCACTGATAACAGATTGGTGGCCTAGATGCACGCCATCAAAATTTCCAATGGTCAACACACAGCCCTCAGGAAATTTTCTTGAGTGACTTAACCCCCGAATTAATCGCATAAATTATTTCTTTTTTGTAACTTTAAATTTTAACATTTTTTAACATCCCCTCATAGCCTGCTACCTTTAAACACGCCCACCTAAGTGTCGAAGCCGTAATCCAAGCAGCAATAATGTCAACAAATAAACCAAAAAACCAATCGCTATCCACTGTACTAGTTCAAAAACACGCTCGCCCATCTGCCAATCAGACCAAACGGCGCCGTAAACGAAATAATACAGCACACACCCCATTGCTATATTGGCAATGACAACCCTCACTATAAATAAACCCCAACCCGTCTTGGGCTGAAAAATTTTATGTTTCAATAATGTTCTCAGTAACAAACCGGCATTTAAGAAGGCACTGAGCGAGGTTGCTAAAGCCAAACCTGCATGCGCCAAGGGGAACACCAAACAAATATTAAGCACCATATTAAAACTCACCGCATAAATACCAAACCTGACGGGTGTTTTCATATCTTGTCTTGCCGTAAATCCCGGGACCAAAATCTTAACCAAGACAAAGCCTAACAATCCTAACGCATAAGCAAACAAACTTCTTCCCGCCATGACAACATCATAATCACCAAAACTTTCATATTGAAACAGCGTTGACAACACAGGCTCAGCCAAAATAGCCAATCCTACCGACGCTGGGATACTGATAATCATGACCCAACGAAGCCCCCAATCCAGCGCATCAGAAAACGACTTTTCATCATTCGCCGCATAATTTTTAGACAGCCTAGGTAAAATCACGGTCGCTAATGCTATTCCAAAAACACCTAATGGAAATTCAACAAGCCGGTCCGAATAATAAAGCCAAGAAATACTTCCCACTGCCAAAAACGATGCAATTAAGGTATCTAGCAATAAATTAATTTGAGTTACTGAGGCGCCAAATAGTGCCGGCACCATTAAAGACATAATTTTCTTAACACCTGGATCCTTAAAACCAAATCGCAAACGTGGCAACAAACCTAAGCGCATTAATGCCGGAAATTGAAATAACAATTGAACGATTCCGGCTACAAAAACACCCCAAGCAAGCGCCATAACCGGCTCATTCATGAATGGGGCCAACCATATAGCGGCTCCAATTAAACACAGATTCAAAAAGACCGGTGTAAACGCTGGCACAACAAATTTTCCAAACGTATTTAAAATCCCGCCGGCAAAAGCAACCGATGAAATAAAAAACAAGTAAGGAAAAGTCAATCGCAACAACTCTACCGCCAATTCATATTGACCGCTCTTTTCCCACAAAAAACCAGGAGCAAAAACAAGAATAAGAACCGGAGCAGCGGCGACACCAATAATAGTTAGCACAATCAAAACTAACGCTAAAGTTCCCCCCGTTCGGTCCACAAATTGTTTTAATGCCTCTTTACCATGCTGTTCCTTATATTCAGCCAGTACTGGAACAAAGGCCTGAGAGAAAGCGCCCTCAGCAAAAAGACGCCTTAAGAAGTTGGGTATCTTAAAGGCCACAAAAAATACATCTGTGCCCGCATCGGCACCAAACAGACGCGCCAGCAACATGTCACGGATGAATCCCATAATACGGGACAACATCGTCATAAAACTAACAACTGCTGTGGATTTTAATAATTGTTTACTCAAAACAGGCTATTTCTATCAAAAGGATTAAATCAAAGTTTGACAATAATAGCATTAATTAAGATAATACTAGATTGATTGCAACTACTTAAAGAATAAATCATGGCAAACTCACCACAAGCAAAGAAAAGAGCGCGTCAAGCGGAAAAGCACCGCGCATTAAATGCGTCTCAACGCAGCAACCTAAGAACCTATATCAAGGCTGTTATTGCTGCTATTAACAACGGCGACCTGGAAGCCTCAAAAAAGGCCTACCAAAAAGTGGTTTCTGTTATCGATTCAGCTGTAAGCAAAGGCTTAATTCATAAAAATAAAGCCGCTCGCAGCAAAAGCAGACTGAACGCTAAGGTCCACACATTGGCAGTAGCCGGATAAGAAGATTACACAAGGGTAGGCGCTCACGCCTACCCTTGTAATCATTCTACAGTAACACCAAGTTATCCCGGTGTATCACTTCGACGTCATCACTATACCCCAGCAAACGCTCAAACTCGTCACTTGAACAACCCTTAATTAACTGCACATCATTCGCAGCATAATTAACCAACCCTCGGGCAACCTCATGCCCGGCAAAATCAACACAGGAAATAAGATCCCCCCGTTTAAATACGCCATCAACGGCCGTTATTCCAACGGCTAAAAGACTCTTCCCTGACTCCCTTAAAACCCGAACTGCACCATCATCCAGAGAAAGACATCCTTTAACCTGAAGATGCCCAGCTAACCATTGCTTTCTTGCGGCAAAACGAGCAATGTCCGGTTTTAAAAATGTCCCTATCCTTTCACCCGCCACCAACTTTAAAATAACCTCTTCATCGTAACCTGAGGCAATCATTGTTGCCGCACCTGAACGCGCCGCTAGTTTTGCCGCAGAAATCTTAGTCGCCATTCCACCGCGCCCTAATCCACTTCGACTCCCACCGGCCATCGCATCCAGCGCCGACTCATTAACACCGATCACATCAATCAACTGAGCATCTTTATTAATACTCGGATCACTATCAAACAAACCCAATTGATCAGTCAGAATAATCAATAAATCCGCCTCAACAAGATTAGCCAATAAAGCCGCTAAAGTATCATTGTCACCAAAACGTATTTCCTCGGTAGCAACCGCATCATTTTCATTAATAATCGGCACAACCCCATG
>DTSI01000048.1:0-18575 GCA_012965425.1 Methylococcaceae bacterium | reverse complement strand
CTTTTAAATAGCGCTGACGATCAGACAAATCATCATGGGTTAATAACACTTGGGCGGTATGCAAGCGATGACTCTGAAAACTATTCTCATAAGCCTGAACTAAACCCATTTGACCCACAGAAGCTGCCGCCTGCAGTTCATGCAAGGAACGTGGCCGCTCGGTTAAATTAAGACGACAAATGCCTTCAGCAACTGAACCCGATGAAACCAATAAGACATCCATTCCACGCTGACGCAAATTTGCAATCTGCGCCACCCAATCAGCCATAGCAGATACGTCAAGACCCTCACCCCCTTTGGTGAGCAAAGAACTACCAATTTTTATAACAATTCGTCGTGATTGAAGAAAATCAGGTCTCGTCACTGACTTGCTCTCGACTCTGTTCTAAAAAATCCATAATAGCGAACATCAAACCACCCACTCCATTCTTTTTTATGGCCGAGATCTTGTGCACAGGACCTGACCAATTCAATGCATCTACGATCGCCTGACAATGCACCTCTACAGCATCGTCCTGCAACCTATCTATTTTATTCAACACCAACCATCGTGTTTTTTTAGCTAAATCATCGCTCCATAACGCAAGCTCGGCCACAATCTTCTCCGCGGCTTCAACCGGCGAAATATCTGACTCATACGGCTCAACATCAACGATATGAAGCAATAAGCGCGTCCTAGACAAGTGCTTCAAGAACTGCAACCCTAAGCCCGCCCCCTCTGAGGCACCTTCAATAACTCCTGGAATATCTGCAATAACAAAGCTACGCAAGTCATCGACTCTGACTACCCCTAAATTAGGATGCAATGTGGTAAAAGGATAATCAGCCACCTTAGGCTTAGCTGAGGAAACCTGCCGAATCAAACTGGACTTACCTGCATTTGGCATGCCCAACAAACCCACATCAGCAATTAATTTAAGCTCTAAATTTAAAAACCGATGCTCCCCCGGAGTCCCTTTAGTCGTCTTACGCGGCGCCCGATTAGTGCTACTTTTAAAACGCGCATTACCCAAACCATGAAAACCACCTTTAGCAACCAACAAAACATCGCCTGATGCCGTTAAATCGCCAATTTTTTCACCCGTCGCTGAATCGTAAACGAGCGTCCCGGGCGGCACAACCACATGACAATCATCACCCATACTCCCCGTACAATTGCGCCCCATACCATTTTGACCACGCTGCGCCCGATGCACAGAATGATAACGAAAATCAACTAAAGTATTTACATTTTCAGTCGCCACCAAGTAAACACTTCCACCGTCGCCACCGTCGCCACCGTCTGGCCCGCCAAGTGGAATATATTTCTCACGGCGAAAACCAATGGCTCCGTTGCCGCCATCACCCGCTTCAACACGAATCCGCGCCTCATCAACAAACTTCATTACTTATTCCCTTCGTTTCATAAAGAACAACCGCACCATTAAAGCAAGCCATCACAAAAAACATATAACTATCACCACAAACAAAAAAGCCCCACCAAAAGGTGGGGCCTTAATAAACCATGTACCACTAAAGCGTCAATGCTTTTACATGCACTTATGCAGTTACAACACTCACATAACTGCGTTTTTTAGGTCCTTTAACCTCAAAGACAACGCGCCCTTCCGCTTTTGCAAAAAGCGTATGGTCTTTACCACAACCAACATTTACGCCCGGATGAAACCGTGTGCCACGCTGACGAACGAGAATATTTCCCGCAGCGACCGTTTCTCCACCATAACGTTTAACACCTAATCGCTTCGATTCCGAATCGCGACCGTTCCGAGTACTACCGCCTGCTTTCTTATGAGCCATCTTCTAACCCCAACTAAATATAAATTATGCAGAAATGCCAGTAATCTGGACTTCCGTGTAATATTGACGATGCCCCATTTGCTTCATTTGGTGCTTACGTCTTTTAAACTTAATGATCTTAATTTTCTTGTGTCGTCCTTGCGAGGTAACTTTTCCGATTACCTTACCCCCGCTAACGAAAGGCTGACCCACTTTAACTGCATCATCCGATTGTACTAACAGTACTTTATCGAATTCCACATCATCACCTGAATCTACATCCAGCTTCTCTATTTTAAGGACTGACCCTTCTTCAACGCGATATTGCTTACCGCCTGTTTGAATTACCGCATACATCTAGTTAATCTCCACGGAACATGGTTATTTAAATTAATCAGCAATTCTAACTATAAATACCAATGTCGTCAACCCGAAATTCATCATTCACACCACTACCGCTATTAAAACAATAGAAATTCCAACGATCGACATAACTTTTATGTAAAATACCCTCAACATTTTATCTGAAAAAGTCACGATGCCAGCACAAAACCAAGAACAAAACGCATTTAACATTAATCAGCCCATTAATTTTAATGTCATCAAAACACTCACTCTTGATGACAGTAAAGCAACAGACCAACTCATTCTGAATGAGCTCAACTCCGATGTTGCTCTGATTAATCAAATTGGCCACTATATTGTCGGTAGTGGCGGCAAAAGGTTACGCCCCATGTTATTGCTTCTTGCAGCCAAAGCATTGAACTATGATGGTAAGCAACACTTAACACTTGCCGCGGTTATTGAATTTATTCATACCGCCACACTCTTACATGATGATGTTGTTGATGAGTCTGACTTAAGACGTGGCAAAGACTCTGCTAATGCCGTATGGGGTAATGCTGCCAGCGTTCTCGTCGGTGACTTTCTTTATTCCAAAGCCTTTGAAATGATGGTGAGAGCTGACAACATGCGCGTCATGGAAATTCTCTCTAAAACGACAACCGCAATCGCAGAAGGCGAAGTACTTCAACTCCTTAACTGCAACAACCCAACAACCACAGAGGCAAGTTATCTGGAAGTTATCTCCAGAAAGACAGCGATCCTCTTTAGTGCGGCAACACGTCTTAGCGCTCTGTTAGTCGACGCGTCTTCTGAAACAGAGGCACAAATGGCAGCCTACGGCATGCACCTGGGAAATGCCTTCCAACTCATTGATGACGCATTAGACTACAAAGCCAATGCTGAAGAACTCGGCAAAAACCTAGGCGACGACCTCGCCGAAGGAAAACCGACACTACCACTGATCCACGCCATTGAACACGCTAACGAACGCGATGCTCAAATTATTATTGATGCTATCAGAGAAGGCGACCGTAACGCATTTAACGATGTTTACAAGATTGTTCAAGCCACAGGGGCCATTAAATACACGGAGAAACGTGCGGATGAAGAAGCCCAAAAAGCAATCAATGCACTAGCCTTAATACCCGATTCACCTTATAAACAAGCGATGATGCAATTGGCTGTTTTTTCAGTGCAACGAAATTATTAAACCACCTCAAGCAGAGTTGCTAAGCGCAAACGATTTGTCGCCCTATTTGAATAAAAAGCCTACTTCTCCGTTACCACTGCATCAATAAAATTTTTCCGTAATCGTTGGCGAACCGTTTCTACCGCTGACATACTCAAAAATGGTCCGAGCTTTACCCGGTACCAGTTAACATCACCGATCCTTGCTAATTCTATTTTTGATTCAACACCTATTAATGCCAACTTAGCTTTAAGTCGGTCTGCATCTTTATTATTCCTGAATGAACCCGCCTGCATCATATAATGCGTATTCCCCACTTTTCCTACCTTCTCCTCACGCTTACGGGTTTTTATCTCATAATCTGGAATAATCACCTCTTTTTCCGGGAGTAAGGTAAAAAAATCATAGCGCGGTTCATGGCGCTGTTTTTTCTTAACCGGTGCACTTTCCTTAGGCGTTGATACCGTCGTCTGATGCTGCTTCGGTGCCGATTCAAGAACTTCAGTAACACCCTGCTCAGAAACAACTGCGCTCTGATGACGAAGGCTGTTTAAAAAATAACCAAACCCAAGCAACAACAAAAAAACCAATAACACCTTCCAACCAGAAACACCCTTATTAGCGTTTTTACTTATAGGCTGTGCTCTATTTTTAAAATCTTTTACCATCACATTGACTCTGGACTATTAACACCCAACAAACCCAAACCATTCGTAAGACACTGCTGAATAGCCCCGATAAGATTAATTCGCGCATCACGCAACTTCACATCATCAACTAAAAACTGCTGTGCATTGTAATAAGCATGAAAATGATTAGCCAATTCACGTAAAAAATGAACCAAATGGTGCGGTTCATATTTCAACGCCGAACGCTCAACCACCTCGGGGTATTGCGTCAATAACCCAATCAACGATACCTCATGATCAGTCAATAACAAATCAAGACTTTCCAGCCCTTGCTGACTGTTTCGTGACAAACCTTTTTCTTCCAGCTGCCGTAAAACACTGCAAATCCGAGCATACGCATATTGCACATAAAAAACGGGGTTATCATTAGTTTTACTGGTCGCCAACTTCAGATCAAAATCCATATGCTGGTCTGATTTACGCAAAACATAAAAAAAACGCGCAGCATCGACACCCACTTCATCGCGCAAATGACGCAAGGTAATGAAATCACCTGAGCGCGTTGACATTGGTACTTTTTCTGCACCTCGGTACAAAACAGCAAACTGCACTAGCAATACTTCTAATTTATCTGCATCAGCACCTAAGGCTGTCATCGCAGCTCTAACCCGAGGAACATAACCGTGATGATCGGCTCCCCAAATATTAATAATACGTTCAAACCCCCGATCCAATTTATTCATATGGTAGGCGATATCTGATGCAAAATAAGTTGTTTGGCCATTTTCCCTAACCACAACACGATCTTTTTCATCCCCTAACAAACTGGATGCAAACCAAGTTGCACCCTCTTTCTGATAAAGATGACCCGCTTTATCTAAACGCTCTAATGCATCCCCAATGGATCCATCATCAACCAATAAACTTTCAAAAAACCAGTGCTGATAATCAACACCAAATTCCGCCAAATCTTCTCTGATATCAGCCAATATAGCGGTTAACCCTACTTGAAATATTTGCTCATAGCGCTCTTGCCCCAATAATACCCGTGCCTTATTAATGAGCCCATCAATATGCTTTTCTTTATCGCCACCGTGCGGTTCATCCATGGGGACATCGTCAAAAACGTCGTCTGTTAAACAACAAAAGTCCTGTTTGACCCGATCAAAAAATTGACGCGCAATCACTTCAATATAAGCGCCCCGATAGCCATTACTTGGAAACTCAAGCGCTTGCCCACAACATTGCAAATAACGCAGCCAAATACTGGTCGCCAAAATATCCATTTGTCGGCCGGCATCATTGACATAATATTCATTAGCAACGTCGTAACCTACGGCACGCAATAACTCAGCCACAACAGAACCATAGACCGCACCACGACCATGCCCTACATGCAAGGGCCCTGTGGGATTGGCAGAAACAAATTCAACCTGCACTTTCTTACCGGCACCGACCTGACTTTTACCAAAAGAAGGTCCCAAACGTAAAATATCCGCAATAATCTGGTGTTGCGCAGTGGGCTTAACAAAGAAATTTATAAAACCCGGCCCGGCTATTTCTACCTTTTCAACACTCGCATCATCCGGCAAGGCTGCAATAATCGCCTCGGCCAATTGTCGGGGCGCTGTTTTGGCGGATTTTGCCAACATCATTGCCAAATTGCTCGCAAAATCACCATGCTGAGCATCCCGCGTCCGCTCAACACTAATTTCTGGAATCCAGTCTGACTGTAGAACTGATTGTTCAATCAATCCTTCTACGGCCTGCTGTAATAAGGCCACCACCTTCTGTTTCATATAAACGACTTCTATCAATTCAAAAATAATGAGCTATTATCCAATAACTATCTCGGATTATCTAGCGACAGACATCTATCACTGGTAAATAGTTTAAATTCCAGCCTCTCATTAGTATAAGTCCACAGGATCCACGTCGATAGACCACCGAACTTTTCTAGCCATTTGAAAAGCGTCCACTTCCTTAACTAAAAACTCCAATATTTGATGCAACTGTTTCCTCTGATTTGCCTGCAACAATAATTGATAATGAAAACGCTCTGCGCGCCTGACAATAGGGGCCGGGACCGGGCCTAAGACGCAAACACTTCCCGTTACGTGAGGCGCCAAGAATGACTGCACTTGCTGCAAAAATGCCATTGCCAATGACGCTGAAACTGCACTTACTCGGAATAACGCCTGAAAACTAAAGGGTGGTAACCCTGCCACCTTCCTTTCTAACAAGCTCTCTTTAGCGAATGCCGCAAACCCTTTTTCAATCAAGGTTCTTAACAAGACATGATCCGGTTGCCGTGTCTGCAGAAGTACCAACCCCTTTTTATGAGACCGACCGGCTCGACCAGAAACCTGAACAATCAACTGCGCCAACCTTTCCGGCGCATGATAATCAACACTGAATAAACCACTGTCGATATCAATAATACCCACTAACGTGACATTCTCAAAATGATGGCCTTTTGAGAGCATTTGAGTGCCTAATATAACCTTGGCTTGCCCAGAATGAATGCCTGCCAATGCGACCTCTAAATCATTTCGATGACGAACACTGTCTCTATCTATACGAACAACCCGATCTTGACCAAATTCTTCTACCAACGCTCTTTCAACACGCTCCGTTCCAATCCCTAACGACACTAATTCCGCACACCCACAAGCCTCGCACTGCTGCTTTTTTCGATGTTGATAATCACAATGATGGCACCGTAACACCCCCAATTTCTTATGCAAAACCAGATTAACATCGCAACGTGGACACCGAGCAACCCACCCGCAACCGTGACACATCACGGCGGGTGAAAACCCTCGCCGGTTTAAAAACAAAATCACTTGTTCGCCTCGGGCAACTGTTTTTTTGATCGCATCCATTAATGGCCCGGACAACCCATCTACCAATCGCTGATTACGAATATCTAACAATTTTACTGTGGGTAATACCGCTGCCCCGATGCGCTGCGTTAAGGTAAGCTTTTGGTACCGACCATTCAACACATTACTTATGCTCTCTAAAGAAGGCGTTGCTGACCCCAAGATAATCGGTATATTTCGTTTCTTTGCTTTTAATAACGCCATATCCCGAGCGGAAAACCGCAGCCGCTCTTGTTGTTTAAAGGACGCATCATGCTCTTCATCAACAATGATCAAACCCAATCGCGGTATTGAATTAAATAATGCAGACCTCGTTCCCAATAAAATGCCGGCATGACCGTGTTGCACACTGAGCCAAGATTGACAACGCTGAGAGTCTGTCAGACCTGAATGCGAGACTGCAATAGCGACACTAAATCGCTGCCTAAAACGACTCTCAATTTGCGGAGTTAAACTAATTTCTGGTAATAGCACCAACACTTGCTTGCCCTGACTGATCACCGCATCAATAACACGCATATAAACTTCCGTCTTACCGCTACCGGTAATACCGTCCAATAGAAAAGCATTGTAAGTATCAAGACTTTCATTGACGCGATCAACAGCTTGTTGTTGCTCTATGGTTAAAGGCACGTTAGCTACGCTGACCCCAGTTTCAGGTCTTTTCGTTAACATGGCTGATGAATCACACAGCTCTACATAGCCTTTAGCCATTAATTCAGTCATGAATTTTTTACCATCCTTATGCCAGACTCTAAGTGCTGACCCCGCAATTGGTCGGTCTTCCTGCTTCATAAACGTTAATAACGCTTGCTGACGGGGCGATCGCGCTAAGACCATACTACTAACATCGGTTCCTAGAGTGGTTAACCTAAAAGACTGATCTTGTTTGAGTTTTACTTGTCGGCCTTGACGTAACAAGGCCGGCAAAGCATAACTAACAACTTCCCCCATCGGGTAATGATAATAACGACTCACCCAAGTCAAAAAGTCTAAATCATCGACCGACAACAAGGGCTTTGTATCTAAAACGTCCTGAACCACTTTTAACTTATCTAAAGCCCAATCGCTGTCCGGACCAACCTCTAATAACACGCCTATCTTGCTACTATTCCCAAAAGGAACGCGTAATCGGATACCCGGTATTAACACATCAGCCTCAAATGCTTCAGCCACTTTATAATCGAAAAGCCGGTATAACGGCACCATTACGGCAACCCGAAGAATATTCCTACTATTTTGACTTGACTTAACCATGTAATTTATTTAATAAATACCATACACTTAACTATTTTAAAAAAATGACAGGCATACTCCTTCAAACGACAAACCCATAAGGCATAAAAATGCTAGCACTCCGGCAACAAGCTCTTCGTACTGATATTGCAGGTATTCCACTCGAATGGATTGGCTTCGAGACTGCGGCAAAACTTTATGCCTTAGATCATGTGGTCTACACGTTGGGTTCCCCTCTTTACACGCTCCATGGGGGCATTAATAGCCGCACTGGCATTCAAAGCAGTATTGAAATCAACTCAATATTAGCTACACGCTGTCTGCACTATAACGGCAATAATCTTTCTAAAAAGTTTGTCCCCACGCTCAACAATAATACGTTATTTAAACGCGACGACTACCTTTGCCTCTATTGCGGTATCCGTTACCACCGGAGTGAATTGTCAAGAGACCACGTTACGCCATTAAGTCAAAACGGCAAAGACCATTGGAATAATGTTGTCACAGCCTGCAAACGTTGCAATAACGTAAAAGCTGATCGTAGCCTTGAACATTCAGGTTTACAATTACTGGCAATCCCGTTTACCCCCACTTATGCCGAATATATATTTCTGCAAGGCCGCCATATTTTAGCCGACCAAATGAGCTTCCTACGCTCTCACTTTCCGCAAGGGAGCCCATTACATAAGCGCACTAGGGCTTAATGAAAGTCATAGTCATCCGATCGCTTTCGCCGATTGATAAATATTTTGCCCGGTCTTGCTCATGCAATTTTAACCGTGGCGGTAACGTCCAAACCCCTGCGGGATGCTTATGATTATCTTTAGGGTTAGCATTTATATCTGAACGCGCCAAAAACTTAAATCCAGCCGCTTCGGCCATCGTTCTTAAATAATTTTCAGACACATAGCCGGTTACCGCCTGTGAATCTAAAATATGTCCCGGAGTCTCTCGATGCTCCACTACCCCTAAAACACCACCGGGCTTTAAAACCTCAAAAAATGTAGCCAGTACGGTTGGAAGTTGCCCTGACTTCATCCAGTTATGAATATTTCTAAACGTCAAAACCCGGTCAACAGTACCCTTTGGCGCTATCTGCAATGCTTCCGGCGGCTCAAGAACGGTTACGTGAGCAGCGCCATAGGTCAATGGATCAGCCTTTATTTTTGCTTTAAATAATCGCGCACTTTTCTGAAAATAGGGTACTTTTGAATCAGGCGAAAAATGCGCTAAATACAAAACCCCTTGTTCTTTAAGAAAAGGCGCCAATATCTCGCTATACCACCCTGAACCCGGCCAAATCTCTACGACCGTCATATTTTCTCTAACATCAAAGAAATCTAGTGTTTGTAATGGGTGCCTGTACTTGTCTCGTGATTTATCCTCGGTCTGGCGCTGTTCACCGGCAATCACCTCTGTCAAGGTAACCCCATAAGCTACCGGCATCACTAAAACATAACTAAAAATCAACCCTAAAAAAAAATAACCACACACTCGTTTCACAACCCACCCTCCCCAGTACTTGTCTTAAACTGCAACAGCCCCACTAAAGCCAATAGTAGAAATGCGACCAAAGTCCACCCTGGTATCGTTAGCCCTAAAAAAATCCATGAAATATCGGCACACTCGCCGGTACCATTCAGCATCAACTTCAGTGTCTTAGCCAATGGGAAATTATCAAAAACGTACGCCAATCCGGGACTACATTCCGGCACCTCTTCAGCCGGTAAATTCTGTAGCCACACATGACGCGCCGAAATACCCGCGCCTAGTAGCGCTACCCCAGTAACTAGGCTTGAATAAATCCGTACGCCTAAGCGCCGAGGATTATGAAGTGCCGCTGCCAAAAACAACCCGCCAAGCACTAAAATAATAACTCGCTGAGAAACACATAAAGGACAAGGCTCAAGATCTTCAACCAACTGAAAATAAGCGGCCGCCAATAGCAAAACAAAACAACTGACAAAACCTAACCAAAATAAAATCCGGACTCTCGCCATCCCACCGCCTTAATTATTACCATCATATGAAAAGACAGCTTCACTAGTACTGCCCACTTAAAATGAGGCTATTAATTTTCTCAATGCTTCCGCACCAAACTGAAAAACCGGCCACCCATCTCCAGTCAAAACTGTTTCTACATTACAGCGATCAACTAATCGCCTAACCGAATCCTGTGCCTTATTTTTATCCGCCAATTTAGCCTCCGGCAACAAGCAAAGACTACCGGCTAGATGACACCGGATTAAATCACCGGTAATCAACGTTTTCTCTGTCAGTAGCAAGGCCAATTCTCCAGGTGTTTTAGAGCCATTGACGGTATAAGCAATCAATTCAGGAACAATAACCTCATTATCGGTGAGCCACCGATCACAATGAATTGGAAATGTTTCCTGCTCAGCTAACGGACCGCAAATACGAGCATGATATCGTTTCGCTATATTCTCGGCATCACGACAATGGTCGCTATTTGTCACCACAATCAAACTAACACCGCCTAAAGCGTCTAAATGCATCTGGTCATGCGATGATAGTGGTAATGGATCAATAACCACATTACCTTCCTCACGAAGCCATAAGAAACTATGAAAATCTAAATTACGCGACTCGTCAAAAACCGACCAACCATACAAGGCTGGGCTATGCAACTGTTTCATTTTTACTCACTTAAATTTAACAACCTTATTTAGCGGGTTTATAACCAATTCGTCAACCACTATTCCCGGACGCGTCATTAAAATATAATTAACAGCAGCCGCTAAATCTTCCGGCAAAATATAATTACTCTCATCATCCCCAGGCTCGAAAGCCAATGGTTCAAAAAATTCAGTCTTCACCATGCCCGGATTAATTAATGTTACCTTAACCTGACTTTTAGCACACTCCTCTCTAAGTGCTTGTGAAAAGCCTCGAACTGCAAATTTACTGGCACAATACACCGCGCCCTGACGACGTCCTTGTAATGCACTTTCAGAACCGATAAAAATCAAATCAGCTCGATCCTTCCTTTTAAACCCCGGGACAAAAGCACGCGCTAACACCGCCTGCCCGGTAAAATTAACTGTCATCAAAGAATCGATTTGCTGATAAGAGAATTGCTCAAGAGAGCCAAATCTCCCATAGCCTGCACAAAAGACAATAACAGAAATACTCGGGTGTTTGATTTGCAATTGCTTGGCTTGTTCGGCCAAAAGAGATAACGTCGAAAAATCCATTTCAACCGGTAAAAAATGACTATGGCTCGTCTCAAATTGACTACAATCCCTTGACGTTCCAAAAACAAAATAACCTTGCCGTAGCAATGCTTTTGCTACGGCACGACCGATTCCTGAACTGGCGCCGGTGACTAAAACTGACCGCATTAAACCAGACACGGAAAGAATTTATCTTGCGACACATAACGTGCCAACAACTCACTACAAAATGTCATCATTTCTTGCTCTATATCAACTTGATACGAAACCATTTTACGCTGACTTTCAAAAGGCCCTGCAAACAATTTTTCTTCCGGGTATAAATGCTGAATCTTTTTAAAGAAATTATCCGGCAATCGAAAGGCCCCCATACTGACAGAATGTAATTGCGCCACGTTAATCCGTTTAAATATTTGTTCAAATAACCGCTGATACTGCTGCTGATAATCAATATGATAAATAATCGGGTCAAAGCGCAAGCCAATTTGCCAACCTTGTGCCTGTAACTTACACATAGCATCAATACGACGATCCACAGAAGGCGTTTTCGCTTCAAGTATTTCACCCACCTCTTTCGGGGTAAAACTAAAGGCCACCACACAGCGCGCTAATGGTTCTTGACTAAGCAGTCGTCTTACCTGAGTGCTTTTAGTTCGTAACTCTAACCAGGCATTGGGTATAGTCTCAAAAAACGGTAAAAAATCCGCTACAAATCCTGTTACCGGCTCCATGGCCAAACTATCACAATCATACCCTGAAAAAAAATGAACCGGTTGCCTTGGGAACTGCTGACTGTACTGTTTTATTTCCAGTTGAAATTCTTCATAATTTACAAATAAAATATAATTAGCCGACTGAAACATCCCCTGTAAAAAGCAATAGCGACAATCATATAAACAATTCAACATATGTGAAAAGTAATAATTCTTTTCCGCCCCAATACCATACCCCGGCGGCGCTTCCAAGACAAAGTTTTTATATTTCTCTGCCAAAATCAGTGCCGGCTTTACTTTTTGCAATCGAAAATTCTGTGCTTTAGGGTTAAATACCTCGCCATAACGCATACAATCAATGAGTCTTGCTTTCGGGAAACGATTCAAAATATCCTTTACCCGGGGATGTTCTCTGACCGCCTCTTCTATATAAATTGTTTCAATCATACTTTTGAATCATTAGCAATCCGCTGTTAAATAAAAAATAGCTCTAACCCACTGCAACCCCCATTATAAAAACTTAAACTACTTTTTTAAGTAATATTTTTTTATGCTTGATTACCCCACTAAAAAGATAGGGTAAAATAAACCTCATCTTTTATTAATTCAGCGACATCCTATGCAAACAAAAACAATTGGCTTTATTGGCGGTGGAAATATGGCGACCAGCCTCATTAGCGGGCTAATCGCAAGCAAGCATCCCTGTGAAAATATCAATGTTTATGATATTGACAACATTAAACTACAATCACTCAAATCTACGTTTAACATCCATACACATTCAACCTGCGAAAACTTAGCACAGCACTCAGATATTATTGTTTTAGCCGTTAAACCACAAACGATGAAGAGTGTCTGTGAAAACGTCCGCGCTGCCATCGCTCACAAAACCCCTTTATTTGTTTCTATTGCAGCAGGTATTGATCAGACCAGTTTAGGTCATTGGCTAGGAAAACAGCAAGCCATTGTCCGTTGTATGCCTAACACCCCGGCGTTAGTCCAAACCGGCGCCACGGCCTTACATGCTAACAACAATGTCAGCCCTCAACAACGCGACTTAACTGAAAATATTTTACGGGCTGTTGGGATTGCCCTCTGGGTTGATAATGAACGCCTCATGGATGCTGTAACCGCTGTTTCAGGAAGCGGTCCGGCTTACTTCTTCCTGCTCATGGAAGCCATGGAAAAATCAGCGCTAGAATTAGGTTTACCGGAACAAACCGCACGATTACTAATCCAGCAAACGGCATTAGGGGCCGCTAAGATCGCCCTAGAATCCGGCGAATCACCCAAAGAACTACGCACCAAGGTTACCTCCCCTGGCGGCACCACACAACAAGCGATCCATACTTTTCAAAACGGCCACTTTGAAACACTGGTTAATTCAGCCGTACATGCCGCCTTTAACCGATCCATTGAAATGTCCACTGAACTAGGAGAAAAATAATGGACTCTACTTACATGACCAATCCCGTTATTTTTCTTATTGATACCCTTATTTCTTTGTATGTACTCGCAATCCTTTTACGATTCTTATTACAGTGGGTAAATGCTGACTTCTACAATCCATACATCCAATTATTAGTTAAAATCACCCATCCGCCGTTAAAACACATGCGCCGAATCATCCCCTCCGTGGGCAGAGCCGATACATCATGCATTATCTTGGCGCTGACCATCCAAATGTCGTCTAACTATGCGATCCTCATGCTTAAAGGCGTTTCCTTGTCTATTACCGCATTATTTTTACTAACGATCTCACAGCTTGTATCCACCTTCTTAAACATTTTTGTCTTTGCAATTTTTGCCCGAGCCATTCTCAGTTGGTTCTCACAAGGTTACAGCAATCCTGCAGCGACACTGTTGTATAGTCTAACCGAACCTTTACTCAGAATTTGCCGGAGAATGATTCCGGTGGTATCCGGCATTGACTTATCGCCGTTAATAGCCATTATCGCGTTGCAATTAGCAAAAATGCTAATTTTACCGCCCATAGAACAAATGATTACCTTGTTTAGTTAAATACTGTTGCGCAACCCGCATTTTTTAAAGCAACAAGGTGCCTACACCTTTATCCGTGAATAACTCAAGAAGCACCGAGTGTTCCACACGTCCATCAACAATATGAACCCGTGAAACGCCACCTTTGATCGCATCGGTGGCACACTTAACCTTAGGGATCATGCCGCCGTGAATAGTCCCCACTTTAATCAGATCATCAATATCAGTCACTGATAAACCGGTCATAAGATTTTGCTCCGCATCCAAGATCCCCGCAGTATTAGTCAGCAGAATCAATTTCTCCGCACCTAAAACTTCGGCTACTTTTCCCGCCACAAAGTCAGCATTAATATTGTATGATTGACCATCGTGATCTACCCCTATCGGGGCGATCACGGGAATAAAATCACTCCCGGCCAACATATTGACAACAGCCGGATCAATACTCTCAACATCACCAACATGTCCCAAATCAATAATTTCCGGCACATTTGTTTCTGGTGAAGACCTCTTAACCTCAATCTTTTTAGCCCGGATAAAATCACCGTCTTTACCCGTCAAGCCAACCGCACGCCCGCCATTCTGGTTAATCAAATTAACAATATCCTTATTAACCAAACCGCCTAAAACCATTTCCACAACATCCATGGTTTCACTGTCAGTCACTCGCAAACCATCCACAAATTTTGTCGTTTTACCTAATTTTTCTAATACTCCGCCAATCTGCGGACCACCGCCGTGGACAACGACCGGATTAATGCCAACCAACTTCATTAAAACAATATCTTTAGCAAAGGAATTTTTTAAGGCCTTATCCACCATTGCATTGCCACCGAACTTTATGACAACCGTTTTCCCTGAAAACTTCTGAATGTAAGGCAATGCTTCAATTAAGGTGTGTGTAATTTGACTCACTGCAAAAACTCCCAACGTTTACTTAAAGATAAAATAGATTTTAATTATTGTCGGCCGGTATGGCCAAAGCCACCCTCAGCACGGTCACTTAAATCAAAATCATCGACTTGAACCCATTCAGTTTGAATCACCGGCACAAAAACCATCTGTGCAATCCGCTCACCCACCTTAATGGTGAAATTTTTATCGCCTCGATTCCAACAAGACACAAAGACTTGTCCCTGATAATCGGAATCAATCAAACCAACCAAATTACCCAATACGATGCCGTGCTTATGTCCTAAACCCGAGCGTGGTAATAATACAGCCGCCAAACTGGGATCATCAATATGAATAGCAAGACCAGTAGGAATCAGACGTGTTTCACCGGGTTTCAATAGAAGCGCCGCATCAAGGCAAGCCCTCAAGTCTAAGCCGGCAGCACCATCGGTCGCATAATCAGGTAAGGGGATGTCGGCACCTAGACGGTTATCGAGAATCTTAAATTTAATTTTTTTCATGATAATGTTGCGCTATTAATTGTATAAGTTGTTGTGCTAAATTTCGCTTAGCCATCATCGGAAAATCTTGTTGCCCACCCGGCCAAAAAACAGTCACTGCATTATTCTCTTTATCAAAGCCACCGTCTGCACGACCGACCCAATTTGCAGCCACCATATCAAGCTTCTTACGTACTAATTTATCTTTTGCATAAGTCTCCAGATGTTCTGTTTCAGCGGCAAACCCAACGGTAAATAAGGCTTCATGGGACTCGGCCACCGACGCTAAAATATCGCGTGTTTTCAGTAACGTTAAGATTTTATTAGCGTCCTTCTTTTTTATCTTATTCAGTTCAGCGACTGGACTGTAATCAGCAACCGCTGCAGACCCAATATAAATATTAGCTTTAGCCGAACAACTCAAAACCTTTTCATACATTTGCTGTGCTGTTTCCACCGCTAGCACCTTAATGCCCTCCGGCGGTACCAACGCAACCGGCCCGGATACCAAAGTCACGTCAGCGCCAGCACCTTTGGCTGCCTCTGCCAACGCATAGCCCATTTTTCCTGAACTTCGGTTAGTAATATATCGAACCGGGTCAATTGGTTCACGGGTAGGCCCCGCGCTAATCAAAACAGAAAGCCCGTTTAATGACCCGTGCTCAGCCTGTAGTATTTTCTGACAAATAATCGCCGGCTCAATCATTCGCCCCGGGCCCGTTTCACCACAGGCCTGACTCCCATGATCAGGACTTAAAATAGTTATTCCTCGCGCCATCAATAAAGTAATATTTTCCTGAACAGCCGGGTTAAGCCACATGGCTTGGTTCATACTCGGCGCTAATGTGACCTTGCACTGTGTTGCTAAGATAACGGTGCTCAATAAGTCATCGGCAATACCATGAGCAAACTTAGCAATGCTATTCGCTGAAGCTGGCGCAATAATAATTTCATCCGCCCACCGGGCTAGATTAATATGCCCCATCGCATTTTCTTCATCACTATCCAGTAATTTCGAATGAACCGAATGACCAGAGAGCGCTTGAAATGTTAACGGGGTGACAAACTCCATAGCTGAATTAGTCATAACTACTCTGACCTCAACATTTTGCTTACGAAGTAACCGGACTAATTCAGCCGACTTGTAAGCAGCTATACCGCCACAAACCCCTAATAAAATTCGCTTAGTAATGTCCAACTCCTGTCATTCAATAGCCGTCATTTCTAAACCATCGTTATTAATCACTCAATCCCGTTAATATGAACCTCGCTTCCTGATATTTTTCACTGCTTTTAAGCGTAATATTTTCTGGCAGTAAAGGTCCCGGTGCCGTCTTGTCCCAATCAAGCGTTTCTAAATAGTCACGAATAAATTGTTTGTCAAAGCTCGGCGGACTGATACCAACCTGATACTGGTCAGCAGGCCAAAACCGCGATGAATCAGGTGTCAACGCTTCATCAATTAGATAAAGCGTTTGCGCTGCATCTAAACCAAATTCAAACTTAGTATCAGCAATAATAATACCTCGCTCAAGCGCAAAATCAGCCGCCTTTTTATAAAGCGTTAGACTAATGTCTCTAACCTGCTTAGCTAATGATTCACCCAAAAGGGTAACCGTTTCAGAAAATGGAATATTGTCGTCATGATCGCCTATCGCCGCTTTCGTTGAAGGCGTATAAATTGCCTTCGGTAATCGCTGACCTTGTTGTAAGCCAGTCGGCAATTTAACCCCACAAACGGCACCTGTTTTTTGATAATCTTTCCACCCCGAACCAATTAAATAGCCTCTCACGATGGCTTCAACCGGCAACGGTATTAGTTTTTTTACCACAATAGCTCGACCCTCAACCTCTTCACGCTCATGAGGATCGGGAAGCACGTCTTGCAAGAGCATATCGACCAAATGGTTAGGCACCAACGCTTGAGTCTTAGCAAACCAAAAATTAGAAACCTGAGTCAGAACGCGCCCTTTACCGGGAATCGGATTAGGTAAAACCACATCAAAAGCAGAAATTCGATCCGTTGTAACAATAAGCATGTGTTGATCGTCAATATCATAAATATCACGCACTTTACCACGCGCGCGTAACTTTAAACTCGTGATGGAGGATTCAAATAATGCTTCAGGTGATGACATAAATATCGCTGTTAAACTTTATTAAAAGGTTATAAAGGAGTAAGTTTAACATTTTACTAATTAAAATAGATTAAACAATGAGCTGGTTAGGTAAATTTTTAGGCGGTACCTTTGGATTTATGATGGGGGGACCTCTCGGGGCTATCTTGGGCGCTTCTTTAGGGCACCAATTGGATATGGGCATGGGAGGGTTAGAAAGTGACTATAATCAAGGCTTTAGCCAAGGGGATCAGCACCGGGTTCAAATGGCTTTTTTCACCGCCACCTTCTCCGTCATGGGGCACATTGCCAAGGCAGACGGCACCGTTTCACCCTCAGAAATAAAGCTAGCCCGACGCGTCATGGATGAAATGATGCTCTCGGGTGAACTCAGAGAGACAGCAATAAAACTTTTTGATCAGGGGAAGTCCCCTGACTTCCCACTCACTGAAGCGCTCACCCAATTTCGCAAAGAATGTGCGCGGCGCAATAATCTGATTCGGATGTTTCTCGACATTCAGGTTCAAGCCGCCTTTGCCGATGGCACGCTCGACCCCGAAGAAGAAAATGTCTTATTGAAAATCTGCCAAATTTTAAAAATTTCACGGCTCGAATTTCAGCACATAAAAATGCAAGCTCAGGCACAACAGCGTTTTCACCAACAAGGACCGCCACATTCTGGTCACTCTCAAAACAGCCTTGCAGACGCCTATTCGGTTCTCGGTATCAGCGAAAACGCGAGCGATACCGAAATCAAAAAAGCCTATCGCCGTTTAATGAGTCAAAATCACCCTGACAAATTAGTGGCCAAAGGTCTCCCCGAAGAGATGATGACCGTCGCCAAAAAGAAAACACAAAAAATAGCAAAAGCATACGAACTGATCCGTGAAAGCCGAAAAAATTAATGCATCTAAAAACACACAAGGCCCAACTCATGACTGATAAAACCCACCCCACCAGAAGGAATTTCCTTAAAAAGACGGCCATCAGCCTAAGCGCCGGGCTATTAGCCATGTTACCCCATCAAGCGTTCGCGAAAAAAGCCGCATCCGTCCCCAAAGAAAACTTAACCACAACACCCGACGCTAAGGGCTAT
>DTSI01000047.1 GCA_012965425.1 Methylococcaceae bacterium | reverse complement strand
TTATACGGTCAAAGCTGCAGCAGCGGCTATGGGTGTTGGCAAATCGACAATGGATAAGTGGGTTAGACAATTAAAAAGTGAACGTAATGGCGTCACGAGCAATGCAATGCCATTAACACCGGATCAGCGCAAGATTCGTGAGTTAGAAAAGCGAATAAAACGTATTGAGATGGAGAAAGAAATTCTAAAAAAGGCTACCGCTCTCTTAATGTCCGACACGATGAATGGTTTACGGTGATCGAATCATTTAAAGGGAGCTACCCAGTAACGACGTTATGTTCAGCGTTTTCTATTCATCGTAGTAGCTATAAATATGGCATCAAGCGTTTGCGAGAGATTAAACCTGAACGACTTAAAGAATATGCTCTGGTTAAATCAATATTTAGGGAAAGTAACGGTTCTGCTGGCGCCAGAACCATCGCTCAGATATCTACCCACCGTCAGCATCCGCTCAGTCGTTATCGTGCCGGTCGCTTGATGAAAGCCTGTGGGCTTCATAGCTGTCAACAGCCTAAACATGCGTATAAACGTGCCGCACAAGAACATGTGGCAATACCTAATCATCTTAAAAGACAGTTTAATGTAACTCAGCCCAACCAAGTTTGGTGTGGCGATGTCACTTATATCTGGACCGGTAAACGTTGGTCTTAGCCATAGTCATGGACTTATTTTCAAGAAAACCCATTGGTTGGGCGCTGTCATTTTCACCGAATAGCCAACTAACCGGCGATGCGTTAAAGATGGCTTTCGAATCCAGAGGCAAACCCAAAGGGGTTATGTTCCACTCTGATCAAGGGTGTCATTATACCAGTCAACAGTTCAGGCAATACTTGTGGCGCTTTCAAATCAAACAAAGCATGAGTAGAAGAGGTAATTGTTGGGATAATGCTCCAATGGAGCGATTCTTTAGAAGCTTAAAAACTGAATGGATACCGACAACAGGTTATCAATCATTTAGCCAGGCTAAAACAAATATTATTGATTATATAATCGGGTATTACAGTCAAGTCAGACCTCATCAACATAATAATGGCTTTGCGCCAAATGTTGCTGAGAAAAACTACTGGGCTGAATACAAAACTGTGGCCAAAATACTTGACCACTACAAACATGAAAAGCCAGAGCATTCGCGGATGATTCCTAGGGGATGTAATAAAGGATAATTTACATCATGTAACTATCACCACAAACTCAATTCACTAACTATTTATCATTAGGTTTGCACAAGCCGTCATAATCATCGTAAACGGACATTACTAGAGTGCATCTACCGTTAAGCTAAAAAAGTCTTAGAATATATAAATATCTTATGAGACGGTCGTTAGAACTTAGTGCAAGTGCCTATACGGGTTTCAACATCGTCTCCATCACCAAAGACATAGCCAGAAGCACGTAAATAAACATATTTTCCGGTATTGGTGTTGAAGTTGAAGAACCAACCGTTATGGTTATCATCCGCGCATGACTTAGCATTTTTGAATATCTCTGTAATAACTCCATCATATGGTGTTGAGCATATATATAAATCTTTTCCAAATCCTTGATTATCGATAACAATATTTCCATCGTCTTGTAGCTTCATCTTGAATTTATTTTCATGAAATACAGCCCGCTCATATTGTCCAGTTTGCTTATTATTGTAGAATCCATTAGCCCCATTATGATTATCAGAACAATAATAAACTTCTTCAGCCATCACATAGCCAGACAGAACTAACAGTACGCATCCTAGATACTTCATGTGTCACCCACTCCATAGTTATCCTTGTGAGTTCAACTTATCACAGGGTAGGTTCTTCTGACAATATGCGTGGGGGTCAAACGCGGTAGCTTGTTGTTCGTGTAGATAGCACTCCCAGACTTTGAACTAGACTATGTGTTTCGAGGGATGCACCAGGTTAATATCAGGGAGAACACGCTTCAAATATTTGGAGGATAAAATATCAACCTGATGCGTTCATCAGACAACAACAAAAAAGATAAGTTTCAAGGGTAAAATGTAATACGGCATTGTTGATGCAGACATGAACTCAAGACTTTGGGCGCGGTCTGTAAATCGTGCTAACTTAGCACAATCTTGCGGCAAAACCGGACACCGTAAAAAGGGGCATATATGAAAACAGGTGGAAGAACGAAAGGAACAGCCAATAAAAAGACCCACTCATTCATCAACAAATGGAGGAATTAGGGTTTGACCCCATAGAGTCCATGATAGAAATATCGAAACAAGCAATGGCAGATAAGAATTACGCATTAGCCGGGCAAATGGCAAAAGAACTCGCACAGTATGTTTACCCCAAACGTAAAGCCGTTGTGCATACTTCTGACCAACCCCTAGAACCAATGTCAATAACCGTCAATTTTGTTGATGAACCCCAACCGTTCCCAGGCACGAAAAATCTAAAGTAGAGACAAGTAGACAGTTAAGCCCGTCGCCTAAAAAGGGTGCACCAGATTAATGTTAAGAGTCATACGCACTCAGACCGATACGGAGGATAGGTCAAACATCAACCCAGTGCATTAAGTGAGCGAATCACTTATTGATCGCAATAAGTAGACCGCTAACAAAATATAAGTTCAAAGAAAAACACCACCCCCGGTTAGCCCGTTAAGCCAGTCGCATAAGAAGGGAATACTTACAGTTTCTACAGTCGTTAAAAAGGAAATGACTTCGTTCTATGTACAGTTAATACAGTCGCTATAAAAAGGGAGATAGGCAGTTAGTACAGTCGCTCTATGTGCAGCTAGTTCAGTCCTATAAAAAGGGCGAAACGCGGTTAGCAAGGCCCATAAAAAGAGATTCGCCATAGCAACCCATACCCCCCAAAAACAAACTTTCGGGAAGTTCTTTAGGTGCGTCCGTATCAGGGGCTTCACTTTCGAATTTCCCTTGAGAGTTGGGTTGTACCTAGTTTATCTGTTTTGCAACATACACAAGGTAGCACCATAGGTGTAAGCCGCGTTATTACTGGGTTTATGCAACCAATGCAACTTGTATCTACATATAGAGTAGGTAATAAAATATGGGGTATATGGTGTTTTTTTCCTACACATATAGAAAATGCAAGGTTGTCGCACTATGAGGAAAAATAACTTCTGCAATTCGCGTCATTACTGGTGGTGTAACCTTACTGCAACCGATGCAGTTGCACTATTCCGTTGATTAAAATGCAGTCAGCACCCTGTAAACCGTGGGTCAGTTAATGAATATAGTAATGAAGATACAGTAAAAAAATGATTAAAAATAAAAAAAATAGCTAGCCAGTCATAAACACGTAAATAGGAAACACATAAAACCAAAAATAAATTGAGGCATGGGCGAAAGAATAAGAATCCGATAGTTAGAAGATGCAGTTACGTAAATGATAGCACACAAAAACTAAAAAATATGGCTAAAACACAACTGAATAAACACAAATACAAGTAAATAACTAGCAAATTGAATTCATAAAACCACAACTCCCTTTTCGCATCGGAGCTAAAGTGAAGTAGTCACAACAGCGCTTGGTTCTCTCCAGAACTGAGCGTTGTCGTGAATTGTAATCCTATTTAAATTGTATTAGTTCCGACTTAATCTGACACTTCAGCTTGAACTGAAGAGAGTTACCCGTTTTGATAAAGGTGTCGAATTTTTAATCAAAACATACAAGAGGTGACTCTCAATGATTCATACTAACAATCCAATCATCAAACACAAAGCTGGCCTGTTAAATTTGGCAGAAGAGCTTGGTAATATTTCTAGAGCCTGTAAAGTTATGGGTGTCTCACGAGATACATTTTATCGATACCAAGAACTTGTCGAAACTGGCGGGATTGACTCACTCATCGATAAGTCTCGAAGAAAATCCAATGTAAAAAACAGGGTTGATGAGGCGACAGAGCAAGCGGTTATTGCTTCAGCCATTGAGCAACCGGCATATGGACAACATCGAACCAGCAATGAGCTACGCAAGGTAGGGGTGTTTGTATCGGGCAGTGGCGTACGCTCAATCTGGGTGCGAAATAACCTTGAGAACTTTAAGAAACGACTTAAAGCACTGGAAGAGAAGGTCGCCAATGACGGCATTATTC
>DTSI01000046.1 GCA_012965425.1 Methylococcaceae bacterium | reverse complement strand
CATTGATGATGCTTCAGTTAAAATATATGGCGTTGAAGCGGCCGGTGATGGAATTGAAACCGGGCGTCATTCTGTGACATTGGGCACCGGGCGGCCGGGCGTATTACACGGAAACAGGACCTATCTTGTTGCTGATGATCACGGTGAGATTTTAGAAACACATTCTATTTCTGCAGGCTTAGATTATCCGGGTGTCGGGCCTGAGCATGCGTGGTTGAAAGACTCCGGTCGTGCAGAGTATGTCAATATAACCGATGATGAGGCGGTTGAAGCCTTTTACGCATTAACCCGTATGGAAGGTATTATTCCCGCATTAGAATCCAGTCACGCATTGGCCTATGCGATGAAGTTGGCGCCGACTATGCAGAAAGATGAAGTTATTTTAGTGAACCTATCGGGGCGTGGGGACAAAGATATGCATACTGTGGCTGAACGAGAAGGGGTTGAATTATGAGTCGTCTAGCTAAAACCTTTCAAAGCCTCTCGGCATCTGGGCGAAAAGCCTTAATTCCTTTTGTGACGGCGGGTGATCCAGTACCTGATTTTACTGTTCCATTGTTACATGCAATGGTTGCGGCAGGTGTGGATGTTATTGAATTAGGCGTTCCTTTTTCAGATCCGATGGCCGATGGGCCGGTGATACAAAAAGCCAGTGAGCGTGCTTTGGAACAGGGCATGAATTTAACACGGGTTTTATCCATGGTAGCAGAATTTCGAAAAACCGACGATACAACGCCGATTGTGCTCATGGGTTACCTTAATCCTATTGAATTTATGGGGTATGCGGATTTTGCACAGGCAGCGGCGCGTGTTGGCGTTGATGGTGTCTTAACGGTTGATATGCCGCCAGAAGAGGCTCAGGAATATGCGCCGTTATTGAAAGCATTGGAGATTGATCCTATTTTCTTATTAGCACCTAACAGCACAGAAGAACGTATTAAAAAAATAGCTACAAAAGGCAGTGGTTACATTTATTATGTTTCTTTAAAAGGGGTTACGGGTGCCGGGCATCTGGATGTCGGTGATGTGAAGAAAAAAGTGACTCAGATTCAACAATTTACTGATTTACCTATTGGTGTTGGTTTTGGCGTAAAAGATGCTGAGACGGCAAAATCGGTCGCGAGCGTAGCTGACGGCGTTGTTGTGGGCAGTGCTATTATTAATAAGATACAAGCAAATCTTGATAATCTTGGTTTAGCGCAGCAAGAGGTTGTTACGCTTTTGAGTTCTATGCGTCAGGCGATGGATAATGAAGATAATTAACGGGAGTACGCTATGAGTTGGTTTGAGAAACTAGTTCCTTCAATCAGAACGGCAGCATCAACGAAGGGTACTGTACCAGAAGGGCTTTGGAATAAATGTACATCGTGTAATGCTATTTTATATAACTCTGAACTGGAAAAGAATTTTAATGTTTGTCCGAAATGCGATCATCATATGCGTATTGGGGGCAGGACTCGATTGGATATTTTTTTAGACCCAGAGGGGCGTGTAGAGATTGGCGTACATTTAATGCCAACCGACCCGCTACGCTTTAAAGACAGTAAAAAGTATAAGGATCGATTGGTTCTGGCCCAAAAGAAAACCGAAGAGAATGACGCTTTAGTGGTTATGTCAGGCCAGTTAAAAGGGGTTGGAATTGTTGCGGCGGCATTTGATTTTGGTTTTATGGGTGGATCAATGGGCTCTGTTGTCGGTGAGAAATTTGTGCGCGGCGTTAATGCCAGTATTGAATTAGGGGTGCCTTTTATTGTTTTTACCGCCAGTGGTGGGGCACGGATGCAGGAGTCATTATTTTCATTGTTTCAAATGGCAAAGACCAGTGCAGCCTTAACACGATTGTCTGAGGCTAGGTTGCCGTTTATTTCATTTTTAACGGATCCTACGATGGGCGGGGTTTCTGCGAGTCTTGCCATGCTCGGCGATCTTAATCTGGCTGAACCTAAAGCCTTAATTGGTTTTGCGGGTCCACGTGTTATTGAACAAACCGTGCGGGAAAAGTTGCCTGAGGGTTTTCAACGCAGTGAGTTTCTTGTCGAGCACGGTGCTATTGATTTGATTGTTAACCGCCGGGAAATGCGTGATCAAGTCGCTACTATTCTGGCTATGTTGATGGCCAATAGACGTTTAAATAATGTATTTGAGTCGTCGGTGCCCGAGATAACGGTAACGGAGATGAGTGATTTGATTTCCAATGCTGGCGATGATGAACAAGCGGAACAGAACTCAGAGTAAGTTTTTTTGCGCTTAGTGTTTTATTTGATAATTTTGTTGTTTGGGACTGATGTATTTCGAGTCATTACAAGGGTGGTTGCAGTGGCAGGAAACGCTTCACAGTAAGCAGATTGACTTAGGCTTAGAGCGTGTTTCCAAAGTTTACCGGTTACTGGAAAAGCCGGTTAAAAAACCACTTACCATTACGGTAGGAGGAACTAACGGCAAAGGTTCATGTGTAGCCTTTTTGGATGCTATTTTAAGGCAAAGTGGTTATCATGTAGGAACCTATACCTCGCCGCACTTACAGTTTTATAATGAACGGATAAAAATTAATGGTACGGTTGTTCAGGATGGCTTGATTTGCCAAGCATTTGAACGGATAGAGGCAGTGCGGGGGTCGACGTCATTAAGTTATTTTGAATTTTGCACATTGGCTGCGCTGGACATTTTTTCTAGAACTGAGTTGGATGTTCAGTTATTGGAAGTCGGGCTCGGAGGGCGACTTGATGCGGTCAATGTTATTGATACGGATATTGCTTTAATACCCAGTATTGGTATTGATCACAGTGATTGGTTGGGCGATACCCGAGATTTAATTGCGCAGGAAAAAATAGGGATCTTCAGAGCGGGTCGGCCTGCGGTGGTTGGCGATGTGGAGCCTCCCGCTGTTATTGAAGCGTATGCGAATGAATTAAGGGCGCCGCTTTATTTGGTAGGGAAGGATTTTTCTTTTGAGAAAAATAACGACAGTTGGGTTTGGGCAAACGCTTCTGATACGTTAATGGACTTACCTTATCCGAATTTGCGGGGTGAGCATCAATTGGTCAATGCAGCTGCAGTTATTCAAGTTCTCAAGGTTTTAGCCCCGCGTTTGCCGTTAACTAAAAATGCTATTGCAGATGGCTTACGGCACGTACAGTTGTCGGGACGTTTTCAGCTTATTCAAGGTGCGCCACTCATTTTATTAGATGTTGGGCATAACCCGTTATCTGCGAGTATATTAAGAGACTATCTTGGCTCTTCTTTTCCAGATAAGAAAATACATCTTATTTTTAATATGATGAAAGATAAAGATTTTGTGGGTGTGGGGCAGTTATTGAAGTCGGTTGTCAGTAATTGGTACATAGCGCCGTTAGCAAGTAGTCGTTGTGCCGATGTTGAGCAAGTTATTGCGGGGCTAAGCGATTGTTCAATTGAAAATATTTTTTCAGGGTTTAGAAACTTTGATGAAACATTAGCTGCGGCACAAGATAATGCCCATAGTCAGGATTTAATTGTTATCTTTGGCTCTTTCTTTTTAGTGTCGGAGTTTTTGTCTAAGTATTCAGGTAACGAGGTATAATAATGGATGAGAAATTAAAACAACGGCTGACCGGGACCGTTGTAATTACGTTACTATTGGCTTTCTTCTTGCCCATGTTAATTGATGATACAACGGACCAACAAAAGCGCTCTCTCAGTGAAATGAAGATTCCTCAGTTACCCGAGGAAATTTTTGTTGAAGAGTTGCAGCCCATGCCGTTGAATTCACCCGAGAGGGTTGAGCTGTCAACAAATCGGCATCAATCAGAGTATTCACTTTTGATTAATAACAACAGATCAGAGGCTAACCCAAAAAAGCCGGTTGCACCTAAGGCAGTTTTGGTTCGGTGGGTTATTCAGGTTGGGAGTTTTGCCAGCAAGGAGCATGCACTCAAATTAAGAGATGATTTGCGCGCGAAAAAGTTTACCGTTTATACCGCGTATTTTAAGGGTATGCATCGGGTTCGTATCGGACCTGAATTAGACAAAAGGCGTGCTGAAAAAACGTTACAGATGTTAGCTAAAAAGACCCAGATGAAAGGGCTTCTAATGGCTGAGTAATCGGCGTTGGGAACTAGCAATTAATGCGCACCTATCAGCTTGGTTTAAGGGAGTTTTTTACAGTGGAT